>JBBRZY010000257.1:0-6880 GCA_038252885.1 Anaerolineales bacterium
ATCCGCGAACTGGCGGCGCTGTATCCGGCGGTGCAGTCCATCAGCGTGGTGCCGGTCGGGCTGACGCGCCATCACAAGTACGGCCACCGCGCGCACACGCCGGCCGAGGCAGCCGAGGTCCTCGACTCGGTCGCCGTCTGGCAGGCCAAGTTTCGCGCCGAGCTAGGCGTGGGCTTCGTCTACCCGACCGACGAGTGGTTTCTGGTTACCGGCCGCCCGCTGCCGCCGCGCGCCTATTACGACGGCCACGACCTGGCTGAGAACGGCATGGGGATGGTGCGGGCGTTCCTGGATGACTGGAAGAAAGTGAAGCGCGAGATCGCGGGGACTAAGGGGGCTAAAGGGTCTAAGGGGAAGGCGAAGGCTGCGCCAGTGCCGATTGACCTGGCGGGGCGGGCGGCGACTTTGGTGACCGCAACTTTGTTTGAGCCGACTTTGCGCGCGACGGCGGCGGCGTTCGACTTGGCGGCGGGCACGCAGCTAGCCGTGATCGGTGTGCGCAATGTCAAGCTGGGCGACGGCATCACTGTGGCCGGGCTGCTGATGGCTGAGGATGTGATGGCGCAATTGGCCGAGCGCGAGTTGGGCGAGTTCGTGGTGCTGCCGCGCGTGATGTTTGACCACCCGCAGGGCATCAGCCTCGACGACCTGACGCCGCTGCACATCGCGCAGCAGTTGGGGCGGCCGGTGTACCTGGCCGACGCCATGGGCGATGTGCTCGACGCCTTCACCGGCGTCAACCCGCTGCGCGTAGACCCGGCCCAGGGCACCATCCCGCTGGAAGTGATGCGCGCCGGCGGCTGGGCGGTCGAAAAGTACCTGTAACTGCGGCGGCAAGTCGTATCTTGACGCTCGCCCCAGCGTCCGTATAATTTGACCCTATCAGCGTGGCCGAGGCAACAGTCCGGCCCCTAGAACGGCGTTCAGCCAGAAAGCACGGTGAAACACTCAATACTCCGGGGAAAGAGAGCGCATGGCCTCCGCCGCGCAGTCAGCGGTGGAGGTGACGAGGAGGCGGTTCCTGCCAAAGGGCAGTGCTAACTGGCGACCCGCCAGGAACAGCGAGGAATCAGCGGAAGCCGCCGAGGGCCACCACAGCCCTCAACTCTCCCCCCAACAAGCCAGTTCCTATAAACCCCCGGGCGACCGGGGCATAACGGGACCGGCAGTGGCACCACCTGGAACGATGGGCTGTTTGAGCTTCAGGCGCTGGCGCGAGTCAGGGTCTGGGCGCACGCCCGCGCTGTTCCAGTGACAGCTTCTCGCTCAGCAACAGACACGGGCAGGCTGGGCCGGCGGACTAGACTCGCCGGGCCTATCTCAATTTAACTCGACTCAGTTCAAGGGAGGCACACTCTATGTGCGGCATTGTTGGTTACGTGGGCCCGCGCGACGCGGCGCCCCTGATTCTCGAGGGCTTGCGGCGGTTGGAGTATCGCAGCTACGACTCGGCCGGCATCGCGGTGGTGGCGCAGGCCGGCGAGCCGGAGGCCGGCCGCCTGGTGCTGCGGCGCGATGTGGGCAAGCTGGGCAACCTGGAACGGCTGCTGGCGGCCCAGCCTATCCACGGGCAGATTGGCATCGGCCACACGCGCTGGGCGACGCACGGCGCGCCCTCGACCCGCAACGCGCACCCCCACATGGGCATGACGGGCGAGGTGGTGGTGGTGCACAACGGCATCGTGGAGAACTACCTGGCCCTGCGCGCCGAGTTGGCGGCGGAGGGCAGCGTGTTCAACTCGGACACGGACACCGAAGTTATCGCGCACCTGGTGGAGCGCTACATGGCCAAAGGGCTGGGCCTGGCCGAGGCGGCGCGGGAGACCTTTGGGCATTTGCAGGGCGCACACGGCATCGTAGTGCTCAGCGCGCGCGAGCCGGAGGTGCTGGTGGCGGCCCGCATCGGCAACGCCGGCGGCGTGACGCTGGGGCTGGGGCAGGGCGAGAACTTCGTCGCCAGCGACATCCCGGCCATCCTCGAGCACACGCGCCAGATCATCTTCCTGGAGAGCCGGCAGATGGCGGTGGTGACGCGCGCCAGCGTGCAGGTGCAGACGCTGGCCGGCGCGGCCGTGACGCCGCAGGTGCACACCATTGCCTGGGACCCGGTGGCGGCCGAGAAGGGCGAGTATCAGCACTTCATGCAGAAAGAAATCTTCGAGCAGGCGCGCGCCATCACCGACACCATTCGCGGGCGGGCCGACTTCGAGGCCGGCACCGTGCGCCTGCCAGAGCTGAACCTGACGCCTGCGTTGGCGCAGCGGCTGAGCAAGCTGTTCATTGTGGCCTGCGGCACGTCGTGGTACTCGGGCCAGGTGGGCAAGCTGCTGATCGAGGCGCTGGCCAAGCTGCCGGTAGAGGTCGACATCGCCTCCGAGTTCCGCTACCGCGACCCGCTGGTCGGGCCCGATATGGCGGTGTTGGCGATCACCCAGTCGGGCGAGACAGTGGACACGCTAGCGGCGCTGGAGGAGGCGCGCCACAAGGGGGCGGTGCTGTGGAGCATCGTCAACGCCATCGGCTCGCAGGCCACGCGCGTCTCGGATGGCGTGATCACCATGCAGGCCGGGCCGGAGATCTGCGTGGCCTCGACCAAGGCCTTCACCACCTCGATTGTGGATCAATATCTGCTGGCCTGCCTGCTGGGCGAGCTGCGCGGCACGCTGACCGGCGCGGCGCGCATGGCCGCGGTGAACGACCTGGCGCGTCTGCCCGACCTGGTGGGCCGCGCGTTCGAGCACGCGGCCGAGGTCGAGGCGGTGGCGCGTGAGTTCATGCACACCCAGCACTTCTTGTATCTGGGGCGCGGGCTGAACGTGCCCATCGCCTACGAGGGCGCGTTGAAGCTCAAAGAATTGTCGTACATCCACGCCGAGGGCTACGCCGGCGGCGAGATGAAGCACGGCCCGATTGCGCTGATCGACCGCGAGATGCCGGTGCTGGCGATTGCGACGCAAGACAAGGTCTACGACAAGATGATCAGCCAGATTGAGCAGGCCAAGGCGCGCGGCGGGCTGGTGGTGGCGGTGGCGACCGAGGGCGATGAGGTGATCGCCAGCAAGGCTGACCGGGTGCTGTGGGTGCCGGCCGCGCCCACGCTGCTGCAGCCGGTGGTCAACGTCATCCCGCTGCAACTGCTGGCTTACCACATCGCCGTGCTGCGCGGCTGCGATGTAGACCAGCCGCGCAACCTGGCCAAGAGCGTGACGGTGGAGTAGGGCGCCGGCCCACGGTTGAACCCGTTAACGCGGCCGGGGCGTTCACTGGAACGCCCCGGCCGCGATGTTTATGCTGACCGAACCTCGCCGCCTACAACTCCAACTCGCCGGTGTCGTGGATGAGGGCGTAGCCGAACGAGGGATGAAAACTCTCGCAGGCCGGGCATTGCAGGGCGGCGGGGTTGGCGACCGTTTCTAGCAGGTCGAGCGCCAGCACCGGGTGGCCGCGCACGGCGGCCAGGGTGCCGCACAGCAGGCGCAGGTCGGCGGCGTTCCAGGGCAAGTGTAGCGCCTCCAGCGCCAGTTCGGCGGTGCGCTGGAGGCCCGCTTCGTAGTCGGGCAACAGGTCGGGCGGCACCGGCGTGGCGGTTTGGCGCTGGCCCAGCGCCGCAATGCGGCCGATTAACCCCAGCAGGTAGGCCCGCTCCGACACCGGCTGGCCGGCCGCCGCCTCCACCAGGTGCGGCAGGGCGGCGTAGGAGGCCGTGTAGACATCGTATTGGAAGCAGATATACTCGGTGATGGCGTGCGTCAGGGCGGTGGCTTGTTCGGGGGTGCTCGCCCGGCGCAGGGTGCGCAGCAGGCCCGGCACATCGCCGGCCCGACCGTGGGCGGTCAGCGCCTCCCAGTGGACGTCGTCGAGGCTCAACATAAGCGCCTGGCAGATCCTATTTGGCCGAGTGGGGGCAGTATAACCCGAGTCGGCACGGCGGCCAATTGGCGCGGCGGGGCTGTCAGCGCTTGACTGACAGACCACCGGGGCGGCGTCTGACAGCGAATTCAGCCGGCCACGGATTACACGGGGGTGGGTGGCCGGGTACAACTGATACTCAAACAGTAAGCCCATTATTCGGCGTCCCACAGCGCCGTCCGGCACCCACCTAAAGAGGCAGCATGAGCAACCAAGCACCCACCGTCGTCGCAGCGACTGTCACTGAAACCCAGCCCGAGCCGCGCTTCAAACGCGTTCACATCATCGTCAACCCGGCCTCCGGCCAAGATAAGCCGGTGTTGGGCATCATCAATGATGCCTTCAACGGCTCAGGCGTAGATTGGGATGTGATGGTGACCAAGGAGGCGGGCGACGGCAAGCGCTACGCCGAGGCCGCGCTGGCGGCCGGCGTGGACGCGGTGGGCGTCTACAGCGGCGACGGCACGCTGGGCGAGGTGGCCGGCGCGTTGGTCGGCACCGACACACCGCTGGCGATCTTTCCGGGCGGCACCGCCAACGTGATGTCGGTTGAGCTGGGCATCCCCAGCAACGTGGCCGAGGCCTGCGCCTTGGTCGCGCGCAGCACCGGCGTAGTGCGCGCCATTGACGTTGGCCGCATGGGCGACCAATATTTCCTCACCCGGCTGGGCATGGGGCTGGAGGCCAACGTCATCCAGCAGACCGACCGCGCTCAGAAGGACCGGATGGGCTGGCTGGCCTACGCCCTCAACGGGCTGCGCGAATTGGCGAGCCCCAAAGTGTCGGAGTACCACATTACGCTCGACGGCCGCGAGTTCGATACGGAGGGCCTGGTGTGCATGGTGGCCAACTCAGGCATCCTCTCGCCCAACTCGGGCATCCCCGGCGCTTCGGTCCTGAGCTTTGCGCCCAACGTCAGCGTGAGCGATGGGCTGTTGGATGTGATGGTGATTCGCAGCGGCGACCTGTCGTCGCTGTTTTCGGTGGCGGCCAGCATCATGGCCGGCAACGAGGACGCCGACCGGATGCTGCACTGGCAGGGGCATGAGGTCAGCGTGGTGGCGACGCCGCCGCAGACCATTCAGCTCGACGGCGAACTGGTGGGCGAGACGCCGGTGAGCGCGCGGATTATGCCGCTGGCGCTGAAGGTCATCGTGCCGGCTGGGACGCCCTCGGCCATGGCGACGCAGGCCGAGCCGGAGAGCCAGCCGGCGGTCGAGGCGGTGGGATGACGGATAAGCGCGACGCTAAAAACCTGACTGACCCCACGCCCGCGCCGGCCTCCGCCGCCAAGCCGCTGGTCAAACCCCCGCCCGGAATTGAAGCGCCAGCCAAGGCTATCGCCGAGGCGCTGGCCGATACGCCCGCCGCGCCGTGGAAACGGCCCGCGCCCGCGCAGCAGGCCGCCGCCCAGCCCGTGAAGGACGCGCTGACGGAGGCTCTGGCGGGCGTTGAGACGCAGGCCGACGCCGAACTGGTGATCGATCAACTCGAGGCCGCGGCCGGCGCTACCTCCGCGGCGGCCATTGCGGACGGCGCGCCGCCCGCCAAGCACGTGGCCGAGGCCGCCGCCGCCGTGAAGCGCGCCGCCGCGCGCGCCCCCAGCCCGCAGACGGCAGCCGAGGTGCTGGTCGAGACGGCGCGGGCGGTCGAGACGACGCACGGCCAAGACCGTGAGGCGCTGGCGCAAGCCGCCCATGAAACGCTCGACCCAGAAGAGTTGGGGCCGCTGAGTCTGCTGGCCTATCGCTATGGTAAGCGGCGCGCGCTGCTGCGGCAGGCGCTGCTGCACCGCCTTAAGCCGGCCAACGCGCTGGATGCCAAAGTGTTTCTCGCCCTCAACCATTTGCCGCACACCCGGTTGAGCAACGGCTTCTTCCATTTTCTGACGTTTGTGTTCAACGGCGGCGGCGGCTGGTATGCGCTGCTGGGCGCGGCGGCGCTGGTGAACCGCAAGTGGCCGTGGCAGGTGGTGCGCACGGCGGTGGTGCCGCTGATCGTGAGCACGGCGATTGTGGAGTTCCCAGTCAAGGCGTTCTTTCGACGCCGCCGGCCCTTTATTGACATCGTGCGCGCGATTGTGGTCGGCAAGAAACCCGGCACATGGTCGTTCCCCTCGGGCCACTCGGCCTCGGCCTTCGCGGGGGCGTGGCTGCTGCGCCAGCTTTACCCGTCGCTCTCACCGCTGTTCTACACGCTGGCGGGGCTGGTGGCCTTTTCGCGCATCTATCTGGGCGACCATTACCCCGGCGATGTCATCATTGGCTCGGTCACCGGGCACGTGCTAGCGCAGGGCTTTCACTGGCTGCTGGGCGGGAAGCGGCGGAAGAAGTAGGGACGCAGCGGATTTTGAGGCCAGGGGGTCTCAGGGGGTCTAGTGTAATTTCAGAGCAGGTGTGTGGAAGGGGTATAGGGGGTCTAAGGAGTTTTAGCGCGGCAAGGTGGCAGTCGCGCGTGCGGTGGGTAGCGAGTGGGTTGTTGGTTTATGCACTAGCGCGTCTAAAGAGTTTTAGCGCGGCATGGTGGCAGGCGCGTGTTCGGCGGGCAGGTGACTGCCCCGACTTCATACAAGTGGTTGGCAGGGAACTTCCCAGTATCACCTCAGTGGGCTATTTGTCCGCTGCCTCTGTACTACCTTTTTCTCTTTCTCTTTCTTTTTTCTCTGCCTTTCCTCTTACCACACCACCAACTTCCAGATCTCCGGCTGCAACGTGCCGATCTCCGCGTAGATCGTCACCGACTGCTTGACGTGCTCTAAGGCGGCCTCGGCCTGGCCGCTGGCGTGCAGCAGATCGGCCAGGTTGCTATGCAGCGCGGCCTCCCGGTGGCGGTCGCCTTGGGCTTTACCCAGCGCTAACGCTTGCTCGACCAGGCGCACGGCCGGCCCGTATTCCTCGGCGTTGCCATAAGCCAGCGCCAGGTTGTTCAGCGCCGCCACGCGGATGGCCGGGTCGCCCAGCGCCTCGGCCAG
>JBBRZY010000258.1:0-6864 GCA_038252885.1 Anaerolineales bacterium
TCGGCAGCTTGTCGGTCTCCCAATCGCCGGGGACGATCTTGTTGGCGATCGGCACGCGCTGGAGCGAGTCGCCCGCCAGCAGCAGGCTGCGGCGCGTCAGGCGCGGGTCGCCGTGTACCACCTGGTGCAGCAGGATGTCGGACCAGCAGGCGTCGCCGATCCAAAAGCTCTGTTCGTAGGTGGGGCAGTCGGTGAAGGTGTCTTCGCTGCACAGGCGCAGGGTGTAGGCGCACATCTCCCAGATGTGGTTGAGGTGCGAGTCGGAGCTGCGGAACGCGCCCTGAAGCTCCCACGGGTAGGTTGCCAGCCGCAGCCGGGCCTGGTGCAAAATCGCCTCGGCGCTGTGGCCGTGTACCGCCACCATCAGGTAGCGGCAGCCGCGCCGCAGCGTGGAGGTGTAGGTCTGCCGCCCCGCGCGGGCGACGTAGCGCAGGGTGTTATTGGTGTACGAGACGATGTGGTGCCGGCCATCCTGAATGGCTTCATATGCCACCAGGTCAAAGGTGGTGCCGGCCGGCGCTTCGACCTCGATCTCCAGCCAGCCCATCAGCAGCCGCCCGAAGTCGATCACGTAATACTGCGCCTCGTCCGCCGGCAGCGGCGGCACATGCAGCGGCAGCCGCGTGGGCACATCTTCGACCTGCATCGGTGTGCCGGCGGTGATGGCTAAGTACACATCGGCCACGGGCGTCAGCGCGGCCGGGATCAGCTCCCAGGCCGCCCCGCAGTCGCGCAGGGCTTCCAGGCTGGTGGCAGCCAGCGCGGCGGCGCGGGCCTCGGCGCTGGGCTGTGGCGCGGCCACCCAGGTGAGGCCGTCGCCCGGCAGCAGCGACTTGATCGCCAGACCGTCCAGCCCTACAGCGGCCAGGCTCACATCGGTGTCGTGGCAGTAGCGGTGCCAGTCAATCAGCAGCGCGTGGTCGCCGGCCGGCAGCGTCAGCGTCACCGCGTCGTCTGGGTAGCGGACTTCCCAGACCAACTCCACGCCGTCGAGCAGCGTGGTCGGCATGTCGCCGCCCGGCACGTAGGTGTGGCTGAGGGTTAGCGTGCCGGCCTGCGCCAGGTGCAGCACCGTCGCGAACATGGCGTCGGCATAATGCTTGTTGGCGGTCACATCGCCCGGCGCGATGTACGGCCCGGCGTGCAGCGCGAACACCAGTTCCGGCAGCTTGCGGCGGCCGAGGCTGCGGGCGCGCACCGGGTTCTGCGGTTCGTCGGTGAAGAACGGGATCGTGCGCGGCGAGAGCACGCTCCACGGCGCGGTGCCGTCCGGGCCAATCACGAAGGCCGGGTCCCAGGCCGCGTCGTCGTACGCGCTGGTGGTCCAGCCGGCGTCTTCCAGCCGCGCGTCATACTGCTCTTCCCACGGCAGTTGCACGGCGATGCGCGGGGTGTTCGAGCGCATGGCGGCCGACGGCTTGGCCTTCCACCCGGCGTCGGTCCACAAGTAGGGCTGGCCGTCCAGGTCGAGTTGGGCGATCAACCCGCCGCGCCCCACCTGGTGCTGAAAGGTGGCCTCGCCGTAGTGCGACACGTCTACCGCGATCAGGTTGTCGCCGGCCGTCAGGTGCGGCGTTAGGTCGTAGGTGTCGTACTCATAGTTGAACTGGTAGGCGCGCGCCGGCCCGTAGCCCAGGCGGACGCCGTTGACGTACAGCAAATAGCGCGAGTCGGCGCTGAGGTGCAGCCGCGCCGATGCCGGCCGGGCGGCGAGGTGAAACGGGCGTCGGAACTGCATGTGCACGTTCCGGGGCGCCGGGTCACCGGCGTGCCACAGCCATTGAGCGATCAGGGGCATTGCAAACTCTCCTCGCGGTGGAGTGGAGGCTAGGGCGGGATTATACGTCCGCTGAGCGTTTGGCTGTTTCAGAAGGCGGCGGTCGGAGATCGGAAATTCAAACGGACAAACTAGCCCATCGCTGTACGGGCTGACCGGGGGCTGTGACTGAAAGTCACCCCCTCTCCTGCGGAAGAGGGGCCGGGGGTGAGGTCCGACCGTCGGCGCTTACTGACAGACGCCGCCTGCGTTACCCCACCCCCGGCTTGCTAAGAAGCTCTACCCGCTCACCAGCGCCGTCGCGCCAGCGGGCAGGGTGACGACGTATTGCGCGCCATCCAGTTTCACGTCGGCTGTGCTGCCGCTGACTGTTGGCTGCACGCCCCCGGCCGGCAGGCGCACTTCGCCGACCACGCCGGCCGGCAGCGTCACCTGCACCCGCAGCCCGGTCAGACCAGCCAATTCGGCCCGCACCTCAATCGCCCCGTGCGGGGTGGGCATGCGGCCCTGCGCCCATTGCAGATCGCCCAACTGCGGCTCGATCAGCGCGCGGCTGTAGCCCGGCTCTAGCGGGCGCACGCCCAGCACATAGGCCGAGAGCACATAGCCCCCGTAGGCCGACCAGGCATGGCACCACGAGCGCGACCACCACTCGTGCATGACCTCAAACCCCGCGTAGATTTCCCAGGTAGTTGTGGAACCGTTGTCGAGCATGACGCCCCAGCGGTCGCGGAGGGTGTCGAGCACCGGCGTCATCTGGCCGCGCTGCGCCATCAGCACGCAGCCCCAGGCCGTCATCCAGGCCGAGCCGGCCGTCACCCAGTCGTCGGGCGCATACAGCACATGCGGCAGCACGGCCGCCGCCCGCTCGCTGGGCGCTACCCCCGTCAGCACGGCCGCGATGTTGGTCGGCTGCGAGGTGTTGCCCGTCGGCCCGTTGTCCCAGAGATCGGCGTAGGCCTGCTTTTCGGGCTGCCAGCAGGCGGCGTTGACCGCCACGGTTAGCTCGTCGGCCAGTTGGTCCCAGCGGCCGGCGTCGGCCTGGCCCGCCGCGCGGCCCAGTTGCGCGGTGGCCCGCAGCGCGCCCACCGCCACGCAGCTTTCGTGCGTCAGGGTGAAGCTCGGCCCGTCGGGGATTTTGGCCCAGTCTAGCAGGTGCCAGAAGCCCTGCAGGTCGAGAATGCCCGCCGCGTTACGGCCGTTCTCGATCACCCGGTTCTGCTTGACTAGCGCCGGGTAGATGGCTTTCGCAAACTCCACATCCCCGGTCAGTTGATAGAACTCGCCGCAGCCCATCGCCCACAGAAAGGCCCAATTGGGCAGTTGGTCGTTCTCCCAATCGCCGGGGACGATCTTGTTGCCGATCGGCACGCGCTGGAGCGAATCGGCCACCAGCAGCAGGCAGCGGCGCGTCAGGTGCGGGTCGCCGTGCACCACCTGGTGCAGAATCACGTCAGAGTAGCAGGCGTCGCCGATCCAAAAGGCCTGCTCCCAGGTGGGGCAGTCGGTGAAGGTGTCTTCGCTGCACAGCCGCAGCGTGTAAGCGCAGATCTCCCAAATCTGGTTCAGGCGCGGGTCGGACGAATTGAAGGAGCCTTGAATATCCCACGGGTAGGTGGACATGCGCAGCCCCACCCGGTGCAGCACCGCCTCGCCGCTGTTGCTGTGCACGGCGATGATCAGGTAGCGGCAGCCGCGCCGCAGCGTGGAGGTGAAGGTCTGCCGCCCGCCGCGGCACTCGTAGCGCAGCGTGTTGTTGATCAGCGACAGGATGATCGGGCGACCCTCCTGCTCGGCTTCGTAGGCCAGCAGGTCAAAGGTGGTGCCGGCCGGCGCTTCGACCTCGAACTCTAGCCAGCCCATCAGCAGCCGGCCGAAGTCGAGCAGAATGTGCTGGGCCTCGCCCGCCGCCACGGGAGCCACACTGACCGGCAGGCGCACTGGCCGCTCGGCCCGCGCCACCGGCTCGGCATACATGATCTCGGCGTAAATGTCCGCCACCGGCGTGATCTCTGGCGGAATGCTCTCCCAGGCCGCGCCGCACGCCCGCAGGGCCGCCACGCCGTTGGCCGCCTGCGCCGCCGCGCGCACCTCGGCGCTGGGTTGGGGCGCGGCCACCCACAGCCCGTCGTCACCCGCCAGCAGCGACCCAACCGCCAGCCCCGGCAGCCCGGTGAAGGCATAGGTGATGTCCATATCGTGGCAGTAGAAGTTCCAGTCCACCAGCACGCTGTGCGCCCCGGCCGCCAGGGTGACCACGGCGCTCTCCTCGGCCCAGACCATTGTCCATTTCACCGGCACGCCGTCGATCACCGTCAGCGGCGTCTCACCGCCGGGCGCGATGGTGTGCTGGAGTTTGACCTCGCCGGCCTGCGGCACGTGCAGCACCGTCGCAAACAGCGCGTTGGCCTGGTGCTTGTTGGAGGTCATATCGCCGGGCGCGATGTAGGGGCCGCCGTGCAGCGCGGCCACGGCCTCCGGGCGGCGAAAGCGGCCCAGCGTCCGGCCGCGTATGGTGTTGCTCAGCTCATCAGTCAAGAAGGTGATGGTGCGCGGCGACAGCACGCTCCACGGCGCGGTGCCGTCCGGGCCGATGACTGTGGCCGGCTCCCAGCCCGCCTCGACATAGGCGGCGGTCGTCCAGCCCACGTCTTCCAGGCGCGCGTCAAACTGTTCTTCCCACGGCAGTTGGCAGGCCACGCGCGGGGTGTTGCGCCGCATCGCCTGCATCGGCTTGGTCAGCCAGGCGGCATCGGTCCACAGGCGCGGCTGCCCGTCCACCTCCAGTTGCGCCAGCAGCCCGCCGCGCCCGACCATGTGCGCAAAGGTCGCCTCGCCCCAGTGTGACACGTCCACCGCGACGACGTTGGCCCCGGCCGTCAGGTAGGGCGTCAGGTCGTAGGTGTCGTACTCATAGTTGTAGTGATAGGCGCGCGCCGGGCCGTAGCCCAGTCGGACGCCGTTGACGTACAGCAGGTAGCGCGAGTCGGCGCTGATATGCAGTTGGGCGGCCGCCGGGCGCTCCGCCAGCTCAAACGTGCGGCGGAATTGCAGGTGCAGGTTGCGCGGCGCTGGGTCTCCGGCGTGCCAAATCCACTGAGCGATCAGGGTCATCGAATGTTCTCCTTGCGCGGACGGTGAGGGGGTTCAATGCCAAGGCGTTGGTTGTGCGCGGATTATACGTCCGGTGACCGATTTGGAAGTAGGGCCGGTGGTCAGAAGTCGGAAGTCGGAACCGACCGTCTGCTAGCACGGCGCTCGCCGGCGCCCTGCCGCCCACCTTGTCTGACGGCCGCCAACCCTCGCCCCTATTCGCGAATTTCAGCCGCCTGACCTATACTGCCCCTTCACGGTTAACCGGTCTTCCTACTCAGGTGCTTCTGAAACTGCATGCGTAAGTTCGCGAATGCCGCCCTCCTAGGCGCGACAGTGGCCTTGGTCCTGTTTACGCTGTGGGCCCTCAGCCCGTGGCCCACCGCCGACCAAATCGAACTTGTTGCCCGCTTGGGGCTGATGGCGCTCTCGCTGCTGATCGCCGGCGGGGGCGTTTACATTGCCCGAACGCCGGCCTTCCCCACGCCGCTGCGGCGGGCCTGGGTGTACTTCTTGCTTGGCAGCCTGTCGGCCGTGGCGGCCGCCGGCCTGTGGGTGCTCAACCGCTTGATGCTGGGTGAGAACCCCTGGCCCTGGCTGGCCGATGTCTTCAACCTCTTGGTCTACCCCCTGTTTCTGTTCGGCATCCTGGCGCTGCCCTACGCGCCGCTCAAGCGCGAGCAGCGCCTGGTGTTGATCGTTGATATCGCCATTGTCGTCCTCATCGGCGGCATCTTCCTGTGGCAGATTTTGGTGCCGGGGCTGTTGGACCAGGGGCTCAGCGGGCTGTCGGGCGTCCTGACTGTGGCCTACCCCCTGGCCGATCTGCTGATCTTGGCCGGGTTCGTGGCGCTGCTCCAGCAAGACGTGCCGAGCGTCGAGCGGCGCGTGCTGCTGGCCTTCGCCGGCGGCATCGGCCTGACCGTGCTGGCCGACACGCTCTTTGCGGTGGGTCAGGCCTTTGGCAACCCGGTCGCGCCGGCTATCTTGAACCTGGCCTGGCTGGTGGCGCGCTGGGCCTTGCTGGTGACGGTCGTCTGGCAAATCAACCAGAGCCGGTTTGAAGAGGGTGGCCCGCCCACCTTCTCGCCGCTGCTGCGCACCAACCTGATCTACGGCGGGGTGGTGCTGGTGGTGGCGCTGGCGCTGTTGGCGCTGGGCAGCTTGTTTCGCACCGACCCCCTCTTGGCCGGCACGCTGTTGGCCTCGCGCAGCCTGACGCTGCTGGTGCTGCTGCGGCAGTACTTTGTGCTGCGTGAGAACCGCCGCCTGACCAAAGCGTTGGAGACGCTAGCCGTCACCGACGCGCTCACCGGCCTGGCCAACCGCCGCCACTTCGACGAGACCCTAGCGCACGAGGTGATCCGTGCCCAGCGTTATCAGCGGCCGTTCAGCCTGCTGCTGCTCGACGTCAACGACTTCAAGCGGCTGAACGACCAACGCGGCCACCAGGCCGGCGACCTGGTGCTGCAAAGCCTGGCCAGCCTCATCCGCGCCCAACTGCGGGCCAGCGACTTCGCCGCCCGCTACGGCGGCGATGAGTTCGTTATCATCCTGCCGGAGAGCGACTCGGCCGTGGCGCGCAACGTGGCCGAGAAGCTGCACGCGGCCATCGAAGGCGTGCTGGCGATGAATAATGGGCCGACCGTGAGCATCGGGCGCGCCGCCTTTCAGCCCAAGATGACGGCCGCCGCGCTGCTCGAACTGGCCGACCAAGACATGTACCGCGTCAAGGCCGCCCAGACCCCCGCCCCGATAGCGTATTAAAAAGTGTGGGCGTTCGATTGAACGAACGCCCACACGTGTTTCAAGGCTTCCCCCACACCCGCCGCTACCGCTGCCCGTTAGCGCCTCAACCCCCATTCGTGTAATTCGTGGCCAAGGGTTTTCGCCTTAGCCCCGTCCGTGCCCCAGCCCCTTCTCGATCAGATACTTATAGCTCCGATCGACGGCCGTGAGCATGTCGGTGGCGCACGCGTCGAGTTCCACGATCA
>JBBRZY010000259.1:0-6853 GCA_038252885.1 Anaerolineales bacterium
CTGAGGCGCGGTGAGAACAACGGCCGTAAACACGAATTTACACGAATGCGCTGCGGTCAGGACGTGGGTTAGGTTGCCGCTGAGCGGCGCTGAGTAAAACGAGCCGCTGCAAAAAGCCTACCCTTGACAGCCGGAGGTAGGGGGAAAGCAAAGAAAAAAAAGGGGAGGACGGCCCGACCGGTCAACGCACGACGCGCTGGCGGGCGGGTTTTTTTGTCGATGGAGGCGTCAGCGTGAAATTGACGATCTCGGCTGAGGGCTGGGCCTTCAACGTCAGACGGCTAGCTCACCGCAGTTTGGAATGATGAGACTGTGGATCTGACCCTGAACGAAGAAAGCAGGGTGGAGGGCCGGCATGCCGGCCCTCCGCCCTGCTTTCTTCGCTGGCACTGGCACACGGCGGCGACAGACAGAACAATTTTGTTACAAGTCCGGGGCGAATTGAGCCAACAGCCTGCCAGTTTGGCCGCCCCAAGGCCATAGCGCAGCATCCGCTGAGTCCCCCCTTTATTCCCCTTTGCCCCCTTCCCCCGCTCGTTATGTCACCCCAAACCATTTTTAAAGTCTACCTTTCACTTTCCTAAAGTCTTGATACAGAATATTGAAGTTGCCTGTTGACAATTGCAAAGTTGGCTGTAGTATTCTGAAGCTATAGGGTCATTGAGCTTCAGTTTCTGGAACAACGCTTTCAGTTTTCGGAAACAAGTTTACATAAGTATCGCAAGGAGAGTCACATGGACGAGTATCGCAGGCTCCTGGCCATCCAATCCTTCTACAAAGACCTCGCGCGCGAGGTGCAGGCCGACCGGCGCAGCCATCAACTGCTCGGCCGAACGCGCCACAACTACGCCGTCATCAGCCGCCTGGGGCTGCTGGTCACGCTGGTTGGAATTGGCCTGTTCCTGGTTTGGGGCCACTAAGCCGCCATGCATCCTATTCTCGGAACGTGTCCGGTCTGCGGCGAAACGCTGGAAGTGACCCGGCTGCACTGCCGCAGCTGCGACACCACCATTGACGGCCACTTCAATATCGGCGCGTTCGACCGGCTAAGCCCAGAGCAGTTGGCCTTTGCGGAGCTGTTCATCCGCCGCGAGGGCAAGCTCAGCCGCATGGAGGCCGATCTGGGGCTGTCGTACCCCACCCTGCGCGCCCGCCTGAACGACCTGGTGCGCGGCATGGGCTATGAAGTCGGCCAGGAGGAGGAAGCGCCGGCCGGCATCAGCGACGAAGACCGCCGCCGCATCCTCGACGACCTGGCGGCCGGCAAACTATCATCGGATGAAGCCGTCAAGCGGCTGCAAGCGTAATCGGGCTCGCCGGGCACATCGCCGGAAAAGGACACTCGCATGGAACAGTCTCGCTCTGACATTCTCTCGCAACTGGCCGCCGGCAGCATTTCGGCCCAGCAGGCCGCCGAGCAACTGCGCGGCGGGGCCGGGGCGCCGGTGCCGCCCGTCCCGCCACTGGACGCCGTTCCGCCGGTCACGGCCGTCCCCCCAGTCGCGGCCGTCCCGCCGCTGCCGGCCGGCTTGGGCCAGCGCTGGCTGCGCATTCGCGTGACTGATCTGAACACTGGGCGGCCGCGGGTGAACGTCAACCTGCCGCTCACCTGGGTGGCGGCCGGGCTGCGGCTGGGCGCACACCACGCCCCCCAACTCGAAAACCTTGATCTGGCCCAACTGCTGCACGAAGTCGAAGCGGGCGGCAGCGGCCAGTTGATCGACGTCGAAGACCTGGATGACGGCGAACGCGTCCAAATCTTCGTCGATTAATTTGAGAACTCCTCCTCCTCTGGCCCGCCGGCGTGACGGGATCGCGGCGGCGGGCCAAATTTGACTCGAGGTGACCGATGGACCAAATTGTGCTGGATGTGGCGGCTGACGCTACGATCAATATTACGAGGGTGGGCGGCGATCTGCGGTTGACCGGCTGGGACCACAACCAGTTCTTTGCCGAAGCCGACGACGATAACTCGCTCAAGCTTGACCACGGCGACGGCCAACTGGTGCTGTCGGCTGCGAGCGATGTGACCGTGCGCGTGCCGCGCGGCGCGCAGGTGGTGATCGACAGCGTCGGCAACGACGCCCAGATCAAGAGCCTGGAAGGCGCGCTGCACATCCGCCAAATCGGCAATGAGCTGCGCCTGCGCCAAACGGCCAATGTAACCATCGAGCACGTGGGCGATGACCTGAGCGCCAAGAAGATCGCCGGGTATCTGCATGTCAACAGCGTGGGCGGCGACCTGCTGGCCCACCGGGTGCAGGGTGACTTTGTCGTCACGCGCGTCGGCGGCGACCTGTTCCTGCGCGAGGTCGAAGGCAGCCTGGAGGCCTCGGCCGGCGGCGATGTGACCATCAGCGTGGAGTTCAAGCCCGACCAGCACTACCGCCTGAACGCCGGCAGCGACCTGGTGTGCCGGGTGGGCCCCAACACCGACGGGCGCTTTGAAGTCCACGCCGGCGGCGACCTGGGCATTGACCTGGCGAGCGCGCAGATCGAGGGCAACGGCCGCAACAAGGTCGTCACCCGGGGCAGCGGCAACCCGGTGGTGCAACTCTCGGCGGGCGGCGACCTGAGCCTGAGCGGCCTGGCGGCCAGCGCCGACACGCTGGATGATTTCGGCGACCGCTTCGGCGAGGACTTCGGCGTGATGGCCGAGGAGTTTGCAGCGCAGGTCGAGAACCAGATCGAGTCGCAGATCGAGGTGCAGTTGGCCGACTTTCAGCGCCAACTGTCGGAGCGGCTGGCGGGGCTAGATGTGGGCCCGGTGCACATTCAGGCCGAAGAACTGGCCGCTAAGGCCCGCCGCGCGGCCGAGCGCACAGCCGAGAACGCCAAGCGCCGCATCGAGCGCCAGACCGAGGCGGCCCAGCGCCGGGTGGAAGCCGCCCAGCGCCAGGCCCAGCGCGAGGCCGAGGCGGCGCAGCGCCGGGTGGAAGCGGCGCAGCGCCGGGCCGAGGCCATGGGCCGCCGCGCCGCCGCCGGCCGCCCCGGTGAGCCGGGCCGCCCAGGCGGATGGAACTTTGGCTTCAGCGGCCCGCGCCCGCCCACGCCGCCCGTGCCCCCCACCCCGCCCATGCCCCCCACGCCGCCGGCCGCCCCGGTCAGTGACGAGGAGCGCATGGTGGTCTTGCGGATGGTCGAGCAGGGTAAAATAAACGTGGCCGACGCTGAAAAATTGCTGGCCGCGCTCGAAGGTAAATAAGCGCGCGCCCTTACCCCGCCGCCGGCCGAGGTGCCCATGTCTGCCGCCTCGCTGCTGAAAACCGCCCCACCGAACGGCCTGCAGCCGGTGGACTTGAGCCGCCACTTGAGCGGCATCGCCGACCTGATTGAGTTGTGCTTCAGCCATGAGCTCGATGCCAGCGGACGCGGACTGATCCGCGAGTTGAAGTGGCTCAGCCGCACGGGGCCGGCGCTGGGGCTGCTGCAGTGGATGCTGCTGGGCCAGCAGCCATGGAACCTGGGGTATGTGTGGGTCGAGGACGGCCGCGTGGTCGGCACGGTGAGCACGCAGCGCAGCGCGGCGCGCGCGCACAGTTGGCTGGTGGCCAACGTGGCGGTGCATCCCGACTACCGGCGCAAGGGCATCGCGCTGGCGCTGATGCGGGCCACGCTCGACCTGATCCGGCGGCAGGGCGGCAGTGAGGCGCTGCTGCAAGTGGATGACGACAACCTGGGCGCTGTGGCGCTCTACCGGGAGATGGGCTTTCTGCGGGTGACCACGCAGACCACCTGGATGCGCTCGGGCTACACCGCCCCGCCCGACTTTCGCACGTCGGCCTTCGACATGCGACTGCGCGGCCGGGGCGAGTGGGCCGACCAATGGGCGCTGGCGGCGCTGGTGCGGCCCGAGGGGCTCAGCTGGGCCCGCCCGCTGCAAGCTGCCGACTTTCAGCCCGGCCTGCGGGCGTGGATGAACAATTTCTTCGCTGGGCGGTATGAGGAGCATTGGGTGGTGCCTGACCCGCTGCCGCGCGGTTCGGGCGGCAACGCGACTGCCCTGGCCGGCAGCTTGAGCCTGCAGGTGGGCGGGCCAGACGGCGACCGGCTGACGCTGCTGGTGCACCCGGCCTATCGCGGCCAGTTGGAGCAGCCGCTGCTGGTGCGGGCGCTGCGCCGGCTGGGCCGCCGGCCGTGGAGCGTGCGGCTCGATTACGCCGCCGACGCGGACGAGGCCACGCCGGGCTTACTGGCCTTGGGGTTTCAGAGCCGGCGCGTGTTGCGCTGGTTGAAGTTTGGGGTGGAGGCCGCTTAAACCAATGGCAGGCGCGGCCCGGTACATTCAGGAAGGGAACGTCCATGCAGCGCAAAGCCAAGACCGAGCAACCCGGTTTCGACCCCCGCCCGCCATCGCGGCGCGGCGTGAAAGCGTTGGAGTTCTTCGTGGTGCTGGTGCTGTTCGTGGGCGGGCTATTTTGGGCGGGGGGGGCTTACCCCAACCGGGACGGGCTGTGGTTCAACCGCACGTTCGTGGCGCAGCCCAGCCGGGTGCGCATCTATCACTACGGGGCCACGCGCGAGCTACTGCCCAGCGACCCGGAGTACTCGGCGTTAGTGACGGCCATCAACCACGCCATCGAGCAGCACAGCGGCGTGGTGGAGAGCCTGTACCCGCATGACGAGTCGTTGGCGAGCTATCAGGCCACCGGCTACGCCATCGAGCTGGAGTACGCCGAGGCGGTGCAGATTCACACCCGCCAGTTCTTCCCGGCCGCCCGCAAGCTGATGATCGCCATTGACGGCGCGTTCAACTGGAGCCATACCACTATTTTGTTCCGGGGCAACGCGGAGCGCTACCTGCCGGGCGGCCTGGCCCTGACCAACATCGACGCGGTCAAGGCCCAGGTTGACCAGGCGCTGGCGCAGCAGGCGCAGTAGCCGATTCCTCTAGCGCTCGAGAAAGCGACGCACCCATGTCAGGCGAAGCCGAACGGATGCAGATTTTGCAGATGATCGAGGACGGCAAGGTCAGCGCCGGTGACGGGCTGCGGCTGCTGGACGCGTTGGGCCGCGTGGATGAGGCCGAGGCGGCGCCGGAGCCGGAGGTGGTCAGCGGGGCCGACCGCCCGCTCCCAGATGAGGACCTGAACCGCTGGCGGCGCTGGTGGATCATCCCGATGTGGATCGGCACCGGCATCGTGCTGGTGGGGGCGCTGGTGATGTATGGGGCCTATCAGGCCAGCGGGCTGGGCTTTTGGTTCGCGTGCGCCACCCTGCCCTTCTTGGCAGGCGTGGTGGTCATGGCCCTGGCCGGCTTCAGCCAGACGGCGCGCTGGCTGCACATTCGGGTGAAGACCGGGCAGACCGAGTGGCCGCGCAATATCGCCATCTCGTTCCCGCTGCCGATTGGGCTAACGGCCTGGTTCCTGCGCACCTTTGGCCGGTACATTCCCAAGCTGCGCGACACCGGCGTCGACGAACTGATCATGGCGCTCGGCGAGCACACTTCGGCCGACGAGCCGCTGTATATCAAAGTAGATGAAGGCGCGGACGGCGAGCGCGTGCAAGTTTACATTGGCTAAATTGGTTAAGGCCGGGCTTGGCGGCCCGCTGTCCCGCGCAGACGACGCCTCTAGGAGGCCACATGGCAACCGTTGAAGAACGCATGAAGATTCTCAAGATGGTCGAGGAAGGCAAGATCTCGGCCGCCGATGGCGCGCAACTGCTGTCGGCGCTGAGCGACAGCCGCCGCGCGCCCGCCCCGCCCGCCGCCAGCGGTGCGCCCGCCCGCTGGTTCCGCGTGCGTGTGACCGACCTCAAGACCGGCAAGACCAAGGTCAACGTCAACATCCCCATGGGCCTGGTGGATGTGGGCATCAAGATGGGCGCGCGCTTTGCGCCCGGCCTGGCTGGCGACCAGATGGCCGTCATCACCGAGGCGCTGCGCTCGGGCGCGGTGTGCAAGATTGTGGAAGCCACCGACGAAGAAGACGGCGAGCGGGTTGAGATCTTCGTCGAGTAACCCCCCAGCCCCATGCGCACCGCCCCCCAGAATTGGAAGCTCAACTACGGCAGCCTGTTCGCGGGGCAGGCCGTCTCGCTGTTCGGCAGCAGCCTGGTGCAGTTTGCGCTGGTCTGGTATCTGACGCAGAAGACTGGCTCGGGCACGGTGCTGGCGACGGCCACGCTGGCCGCCACCCTGCCCGGCATTATTCTAGGGCCGGTGGCCGGCGTGCTGGTGGACCGCTGGAACCGCCGGCTGGTGATGCTGCTGTCTGACAGCTTGGTGGCCGTGGCCACGCTGGGGCTGGCCTACCTGTTTTGGATCGGCGTGGCCGACATCTGGCATGTGTACGTCATCATGTTCATCCGCAGCGCCGGCCAGACTTTTCAGAACCCGGCCCTGACCGCCTCGACCTCGCTGATGGTGCCGGAGGCGCAACTGGCGCGCGTGTCGGGCTTCAACCAGATGCTGCAGGGCGGCATGAACATCGTCGCCCCGCCGGTCGGCGCGCTGCTGCTGATCGCGCTGCCGCTGCAAAGCGTGCTGGCGATTGACTTCATCACGGCCCTGCTGGGCGTCGCGCCGCTGCTGTTCGTCTTCATCCCGCAGCCGCCGGCCCCCCAGCCCGGCGGCGACCACTCCTTTGTGGGCGAGCGAAAAGCGGGCTTCCGCTATGTGGCCTCCTGGCCGGCGCTGATGATCTTGCTGAGCATGGCGCTGGTGACATCCGCCCGTTTGTCGGTGCAGCCGGTCACAGAGCCGGAATGGCGGCTGATTTGCGCGCTGGGCGGCACTCAGGCCGATTAGGCAAGCGCAAGACGGCAAAAAATTGAAATGGAGGGCCCCGACCCCAACAGGACCCTCCATCCACCCCACGTGCTCCCCTAGCACCACACGTGTTCTGAA
>JBBRZY010000260.1:0-6842 GCA_038252885.1 Anaerolineales bacterium
CTAAACATTGACAGCAACGTGCTGGCCGGGCCAGCCGCCACCGTGGCGGGCGACTGCCGGCCGGGCGCACAGCAAATTGCGATCTACATCTTCCCCAACTTCGGCGGGCAGTGCGTGATCCGCAACACGGGGGTGTATAGCACGGTCGCGTCGCTGGGGCTGCCGAACGACACGATCTCAGCGGTGCGGGTGGGACGGGGGGCGCAGGTGCGGGTGTGCGAGCACGAGCTGCTGGCCGGCACGTGCACCAACCTGACCGAGAGCGCGGCCGACCTGAACGCGCACCCAATTGGCGACAACCAGATTTCGTCGTTCCAAGTTGACACGGCCACGGTGGCGCTGAACAACCGCTACTTCTTGCCTGTCGTTGGGCAGACGGCGGCGGTGAGCGGCCTGCTGCCCAACGGCGACTTCGAGGCCGGGAATGCGCTATGGTCGCTCAGCTCGACCAACGGCCGGTCGCTGATTGTGACACAGGGGGCGCTGGGCCTGACCGGGAACACGACGCACAGCGGCGCGTGGGCGAGCTGGCTGGGCGGCGTTGTGAGCGAGACGGCCAGCCTGGCGCAGACGCTGCCGGTGCCGGTTGATAGGCCCTACCTGGCCTATTGGCAGTGGGTGGACTCGAACGAGGCCGGCTGCTACTACGACGTGGTGACGCTGTGGGTGAACGACAGCGTGGTAGACGCCTACGGCCTGTGCGCGGCGCTGGAAACGAACACGTGGACGCGCCGCGCGGTGGACTTGAGCGCCTACGCCGGGCAAACGGTGGCGCTGCGGATTCAGCTGGTGGCAGACACCTCGGCAGACAGCAGCCTTTTCCTGGATGATGTGGCGTTCGAGTCGGGGCCGTAAGCGAGAGAAAAAAGAGAAAGCGCCCTGGTACGGGCGGCGGGTAGGGCGATAGACAAAATAAGGCTGGGGCTGAGATGCATACCGCTTCTCGGCCCCAGCCTTTTGGATTCCGGCGGTGTCGGGGTTAGGGCCCGAGGTCCCACTTGGGCGTGTGGTCAACGGCGCCGGCGCGCAGGTTAGGCCGGGGCGGCGAGAAAGTCGAGGAGGGCCTGGTTGACCAGTTCGGGCTGGTCGAGGTTGAGGGTGTGGCCCGCGCCGGGGATGGTGGCGGTGCGCAGATGCGGCAGCAGGCGGGTGGCGCGGCGCTCGGCTTTAGCGACGGGGTAGACCACTTCGTGGTCGCCCCACAACATCAGGGTTGGCGGGCTGACGCGGCGCAGGTCGCGGTCGGAGACCAGGGGCGGCAGATAAGCGCTGTACTTGAAGTCGTTGGGCGTGAACAATTGGGTGATGAGGGGCGCGACGGTCGGGGAATAGACGCCCAGCAACACTCGCTGCTTTGTGGCGGCCGACATTAGGAAGCCGGGCGTGAAGACCGTGGCCATGCGCGCGAAGAACTGCCAACGGATCGGGACGAAGCCGGCCGGGGCCATGAGCACCAGCCGGCGCACGCGCTCGGGCGCGGCCAGGGCCAGTTGCAGCGCCGCGAAACCACCCAAGGACAGGCCGGCGACGGCCACCGTCTCAAGCGGCAAGGCGTCGAGCAGGGCCACTAGCCAGCGACCATAGTCGGCGGGCTGGGCCAACCGCTGCGCGCTGACGCTCTGGCCCAGGTCGCCGAGGAGGTCGGCGGCATAGACCCGGTGGGCCTGGCTGAGCGCGCCGATGTTGGGGTACCACATGGTGGCGCTGACGGCCGCGCCGGGCAGCAGCAGCAGCGGCGGCGCGCCAACCGGGCCAGCCACATTCAGGTGGGTGCGGCCCCAGGGCGGCGTCGGCACGTCCACGGACTCAACCGGCACCGGCCAGAGCGCCAGGGTGGCGGCGTAGGCGGCGTAGTAGCGGGCCTGGCCGGCGGGCGTCTTGAACGTGGCGGGCGGCGAGTTGGGCATAAGCGTTTCCAGGTGGCGGCGGGGCGCGGGGCGGGCGCCCATAGGCAATAAGCCCAAATCGAGAGTAGTATAAACTTGATGGGGATGGTTGCCTCGTTCTGGCGCTCCGCAGTACACTATCGCTAGACTATCGTTTTAATCGCCGCAGGGCCACCGAAACCTGAGACCGCCGGCAGCCGCCGGCCGGTTTTTGCCAGGCCGCTAGCAGACGAGCGCCGCCGCTCGCCTTACGGGAGTCGAGGATGCAAAACGCCATCAAGTTTAGGGAGAAGCTCAAGCGCGGGCAATTGTGTTATGGCAGCTACATCACCTGCACCGACGCCACTATCACCGAGGCGCTGTGCAGCGTGAGCGACTTTTTGTGGATTGACGCCGAGCACAACGCGCTGTCGCTCGAAACCATCCAGAGCCATTTGATGGCGACCATGGCGTTCGACACGGCGGCGCTGGTGCGCGTGGCCTGGAACGACCCGGTGCTGATCAAGCCGATCCTCGACATCGGCGCGGACGGGGTGATCGTGCCGCTGGTGCGCACGGTGGAGGATGTGCGCCGGGCGGTGGCCGCCTGCCGCTACCCGCCGGACGGCATCCGGGGCTATGGGCCACGCCGCGCCTCTAAGTATGGGACGCTGGGTGGGCCGGAGTACTGCCGCCTGGCGAATGAAGCGATCATGTGCATGGTGCAGATCGAGCACATTGAGGCGGCCAACAACCTGGACGGCATCCTGGCCGTGCCGGGGCTGACTGGCATCGTCATTGGCCCGAACGATTTGGCCGGCTCGATGGGCTATATGGGCCAGCCTGAGCATCCCGAGGTGCTGAAGGTGATGGAGACGATCATCGCCAAGACGGTGGCGAGTCCGGTGTATGCCGGGGTGTCGATCGGCGGCGCGCCGGAGAAGTTCGCCGCGTGGGCCAACCGGGGGGTGCAGTGGCTGCCCCTGGGCGCCGATATTGGCTTAATGCTCATGGCGGCGCGGCAGTTCGACGCGCAGGTGCGGGCGCTGGTGCGCGAAGACCTGCGTAGCGCCGCCTTCGCAGGAGAGACGAAATGACCCGCTTTAAAGTGTTTCTGGCTGAAACCGACGGCAACGCGCTGCCGGCCTGGGTGGCTGAGCGCATGGCCGAGGCCGAGATTGACTTTGTGGCGGCGAATTGCCGCACGACCGCCGAGTTGATTGAGCAGGCGGCTGACGCCGACTTGATTTGGGTGTGGGGCAGCACGGTGGTGACGGCCGAGAGCCTGGCGCATTTGCCCAAGCTGGGGGCGCTGATCCGCACGGGCAGCGGCACCGACAATGTGCCGGTGGCGGCGGCGACGACGCACGGAATTGTGGTGGCGCACACGCCGCAGGCGCACAACGACGCGGTGAGCGACCACGCCATTGGTCTGCTGTTCGCGGTGATGCGCCACATTACCGAGCTCGACCGGAGCGTGCGGGCGGGGGAGTGGAAGCGCCTACGCTCGCCGGCCTGGCATCTGCACGACCAAACGCTGGGGCTGGTGGGCTTTGGACATGCGGCGCGGCTGGTGGCTAAGAAGCTGAGCGGGTTTGACCTGACCATGCTGGTGCATGACCCGTACTTGAGCGCGGAGACGCTTAAGCAGGCGGGGGTGCGACCGGCCACGCTGGATGAGGTGCTGGCGCAGTCGGACTTTGTGTTCTTGCACTGCCCGCTGACGCCGCAGACCCATCACCTGATCGGCGAGCGCGAGCTACGGCTGATGAAGCCGACCGGCATTCTAATCAACACCGCGCGTGGGCCGGTGGTGGACGAGCCGGCGCTGGTGCGCGCCCTGACTGAGGGCTGGATCGCGGCGGCTGGGACGGATGTGTATGAGCAGGAGCCGCCGGCCAAGGACAACCCGCTGTTCAAGCTGGACAACGTGGTGCTGACGCCGCACACGGCCGGGCAATCGGACGAGGACCGCGACCTGGCCTACCGGCTGTCGGTGGACTCGGCCATCGCGCTGGCGCACGGGCGCTGGCCGCGCTCGTATGTGAACCACGGGGTGCAGCCGCGCTGGCCGCTGGCGTAGGCGCGCAGCTTAGACGGAGAGACGGCGCATGAGCGACAACGACAAATTCAAAGACAAGCGGGTGCTGGTGAGCGGGGCCGACACCGGCATTGGGCGCGGCGTGGCGCTGGGGTTCGCGGCGGCCGGCGCGGTGGTGGCGGTGCACTATCCGTTGGGACCGGAGGGGGCGCAGGCGGTGGTGGCCGAGATTCGCGCGGCAGGCGGGCGGGCCGAGGCGTTCCAGGCGGACTTCCGTGAGGTGGCGCAGGTGCGGCGGCTGGCGGCCGAGGCCACGGCCTATATGGGCGGGGTGGATGTGCTGGTGAACAACGCGGGCATCACCATGAACAAGCCGTTCGAGCAGGTGACGGTGGAGCAGTTCGACATCCTGGTGAATGTGAACTTTAGGGCGATGTTCTTTCTGACGCAGGCGCTGACGCCGGGGATGGCGGCGCAGGGGCAGGTGGTGGTGATTAACCTGGCCTCGATCCACGCGTTTGAGGGCATGACCGAGCACACGGTCTACGCCGCGACTAAGGGCGCGATTGTGGCGTACACGCGGGTGCTGTCATTGGAGCTAGGGCCGAAAGGCATTCGGGTGAATGCGATTGCACCGGGATGGATTTTGACCGAGAACCACTTGCGGGTGATGCAAAACTTTGATGAGGCGGTGTCGGCGCTGACGATTCCGGTGGGGTTCATTGGCCGACCGCACGATGTGGCGAACCTGGCGATGTTCCTGGCGTCGGACGAGGCGCGCTACCTGGACGGGCAGACGATTGTGCTGGACGGCGGGCAGACGGGCATCATGCCGCAGTCGGGGGACTTCCGCGCGCCGCGCAATGAGGTGTGGGGGAAGCCGTATGTGCCGGGGCTGTAGGGCAAAGAACAAAGAAAGAGAAAGAGATAAAACAGGGCGCGGTTAGTCGGGCGCTACTTGGGTAGCGAGCCACCAGGTGTTGCCGGCGGGGTCGGTGACGCCGCCGCGCCGGTCGGGGTCGCCGGGCTTTTGGTTGGGGGCCTGGACCGAGGCGCCGCCAGCGGCCAGGGCGCGCTGGTAGGCGGCGTCGACGTCGGGGACGTAGACGTGCAGCCAGGCGGTCTGGCCCTCGGCGGCGCTGGGGGCGTCGGCGAGCATAACGATGGTGTCATCCACGCGGATTTCGGCGTGCATGATGGTGCCGTCGGGCTGGTCGTAGCGGCGGGTGACGGGCGCGCCGAAGACGGCGGCGAGGAAGTCTATGAGGCGCTGGGCCTGGTAGGCATGCAGGTAGACGGCGACGCTGGTGTAGCCGGTGGGTTTGTAAGCGGTGGTGGTCATGGCGGGATACCTCGTTACACAGTTACGACGGGTGGTTGCAGGTAAGGGTAGCGAAGAATGGGCTGGGCGGCAAGTAGGGCGGTTGACCTAACCCCCGGCCCCTTCCCTAAAAAGGAAGGGGGGCCTTTCTTACTATCCATAGCTCACACGTCATCCTGGTGAGTAGCTGACGGCTTAGATAATATCCAAGGTTCCTCACCCAGAGAAAGCACACTTATGAAAATCACTGCGATCCGAACGGCCGTGCTGCGCGTGGTGGGGCCATGCGTGTTCGTTAAGATTGACACCGACGAGGGGTTGACTGGGCTGGGGGAGTGTTATCCCTCGGCGCCGGCGACGGCGATGGTGGACACGATCAACGCGATGGCCGAGCACTTGGTGGGGCAGGACCCGCGCAACATCAACATGCTGCATGAGAAGATCCGGCGCTTCAATCTGTTCACGGGGGCGCAGGGCGGCACGGTGATCACGGCCTTGTCGGGGGTCGAGATGGCTTTGTGGGACTTGCTGGGCAAGCTGCTGGGCGTGCCGGTGTATCGGCTGCTGGGCGGGCAGTTCCGCGAGCGGGTGCGGCTGTACGCCGACTGCGGGGCGGGGACGATTGACGCGGCGGGGCATCACGTGACGGGCGGCGAGGTGGCGGCGGACGCGCGCGAGAGTTGGCTGCGCGACTCGGCTGAGCAGGCGGCGCGCGAGGCTTTGGCGCGCGGGTTTGGCGCGGTGAAGTTCGACACCGATGACCTTCAGCATCCGGCCAAGCACGACGCCTGGAACTGGACTTTGAGCAACCGCGAGATTGACAGCCTGGTGGACCGCGCGGCGCGTATCCGCGAGACGATCGGCGACGGCGTGGACTTTGCTTTGGACACTCACGCGCGCTACGACGTGCCGAGCGCGGTGCAGGTGGCGCGTGAGCTGGCGCCGTTGCGGCTGATGTGGCTGGAGGAGCCGGTGCCGCCGGACAGCCTGGAGGCGCTGGCGCGGGTGCGGGCGGTTAGCCCGGTGCCGATTTGCGCGGGCGAGAACGCCTGGACGCGCTATGGGTTGAACGCGCTGCTGCAGGCGCAGGCGGTGGATGTGGTGATGCCCGACCTGGCGAAGTGCGGCGGGGTGATGGAGGGGATGCGGATTGCGGGGCTGGCGGAGCTGCACGGGCTGCCGTTCGCGCCGCACAATGTGTGCAGCCCGGTGGGCACGGTGGCGATGGCGCAGGTGTGCGCGGCGATCCCGAACTTTTTGATCCTGGAGTATCACGCGATGGACCTGGAGTATTGGGAAGACCTGGTGACTTACAGCGGCGGGCCGGTGATCGAGCAGGGGGCGGTGCGGCTGGTGGAGGCGCCGGGCTGGGGGCTGGAGCTGAACGATGAGGTGGCGCGCCAGCACATCCACACGCGCATGAGCCGGGATTATTTTGGTGAGCCGCTATGACGCGCTTCGCCGGGCAGGGGGTGCTTATCACCGGGGCGGGGATTGGGATTGGGTTCGCTTTGGCGCGGGCCTTTGCGCTGGCGGGGGCGCAGGTGGCGCTCAACGATCTGGATGCGGCGGTGGCGGCTAAAGCGGCCGAGACGATTAATGCCGAGGCGGGGGC
>JBBRZY010000261.1:0-6837 GCA_038252885.1 Anaerolineales bacterium
AGCTTTGTGGTCGGCTCGAGCAATCGGCTGGCGCACGCCGCCACGCTGGCTGCCGCCGAAAACCCGGCCAAAGCCTACAACCCGCTCTTCATTTACGGCGGCGTCGGCCTGGGCAAGACCCATCTGCTGCAAGCGGTGGGCAACGCCTGCCGCGCGCGCGGGCTGACGGTGCTGTACGTCTCGTCGGAAGAATTCACCAACGATCTGATCAACGCCATCCGCAACCACACCACGGAGAGCTTCCGCGACAAATACCGCAGCATTGACGTGCTGCTGATCGACGACATTCAATTCATCGCCGGCAAAGAGTCGACCCAGGAAGAGTTCTTCCATACCTTCAACACGCTGCACGGCCAGGACAAGCAGTTGGTCATGACCTCCGACCGGCCGCCCAAAGCCATGGTCACGCTGGAAGAACGCCTGCGCTCGCGCTTTGAGTGGGGCCTGACGGTGGACATTCAGCCGCCCGACCTGGAAACGCGCCAGGCCATTCTGCGCTCGAAGGCCGAGCGCGCCGGCCGGCAGGTCGAAGACGCCGTCATCGAGCTGATCGCCCGCCGCGTGCAGAGCAACATCCGCGAGCTCGAAGGCGCGCTGACCCGCGTGTTGGCCTACGCCGAGCTCATCGGCCAGCCGCTGACGATGGACCTGGCCGCCTCGGCCCTGGCCGACCTGCTGCCGCGCACCCGCACCCTGACGCCGATGCAGATCCTCGATACGGTTGGCGGCTTCTACAATCTGAGCAGTGCTTCGCTGCTCGGCCCTGAGCGCACCAAAGAAGTGGCCATGGCGCGCCAGGTGGCGATGTACCTGATCCGCGAGGAGACCGACGCCTCACTCCCGGCGGTGGGCGAGCTGTTGGGCGGGCGCGACCACACCACCATTATGTACGGCTACAAGAAGGTGGCCGACATGATCGAGCGCGACGACAGCCTGCGCCGCCAGTTGATTTCGCTGCGCGAGCGGTTATACAGCCAGGTAGGAGCCCCGGCCTAGCGGGTCGGGCGTCTTTCCGCCACAAACGCATACGCTTAAAGCGCCGGAGAGGCTCTCTCCGGCGCTTTTCTTATGGAAAGCTATCAGTGCCCCCATCCGGCCCGCCAGACAGTTTTATGTCAACCAAAAGGTCTCTTCTGTGGATAACTCCCCCTGAAACTGTGGAAAAGGGGTTCCTTTTGGGGACAGTTTGCCCCAGTGGAATCCGGGGAATCCAGGTTTATGCCAAGACTCAACCCTATATCTGGGGGTGAGTCGGCGCGAGTCAGTCAGATATGTGGATAGGGGGCAGGAAGCGGCCAAGACGCCCATTTTGGCTCATCCACACTGTCCACAAAGCGCTCCGAGTCGGGCTGGGGATGTTTGGCTCGCCGGCGCACGCCAAGACCCGCCATATACACGGTCGACCAACAGACTCGCTCCACCACTCCGGACTCAACGCCGCACGCGCACCACTCTCCACATATCCCCAGGCTCTACTACGACTACTGTTAATATATTTACTTATTAACAACTATATCTACCCTGACCAGAAAAATCTCGGAGCACTCAACAAACAAAAACGGGTTGGTCAATTGAGTTGACCAACCCGCGCGGAGTTCTCAAGCGCTGTGCTCGTCGGGCGGTTACGCGTCTGGCTGCGGGGTGATCGTCATCGACTGAAACTCAAATACACGGGCGACAACGCGTTAGCGGCGCGGTGACATGCTGGTCAGCGGCGCGGCGCGGCCCTTGGCCTGCTGGCGCGCGCCCCACTCGGCGCGCTGGCCCTCGATGTCGCGGCTGAGCGCCATCCAATCGGTCACCAGGAATTGAAAGCCCAGGAAGTTGGTGGGCAGCAGGTAGGGCAGGAGGAAGAAGCGCAGCCAGCGCACGCTGACCGGGTAGGTGTTGAGGTCGAGCGCTACCTGCGTGCGCCCGCGAAACGGGTCGAGGAGGCGGCCGTCGGCCCACCCCACTGCGCGCGGGTCGAACGGGATCGGCCGGGTGGTGCGCATGCGGCTGTACGAAATGGTCAGCCGGTAGAAGGGCGTGCTCAGCAGCAGGTAGTTGGGCCGGGGCTGGACGTAGGCCAGGCGCGGGGCCAGCACCGCGTAGATGTAGAGCAGCAGCGCCAGCATCGCCACGGCCGCCATCGCCACGCGGATTTGATCGGTGTTGAGCGGCGCCGGCGCGAACAGCGACAGCCCCGCGGCCAGCAGCGTGAGCAGCAGGGCCGGGCCGCGCCAGGTGGCGAACAGCCGCTCATACAGCAGCAGGCGATGGGAACGGTATTTGGCCGGCATGTAGGTGTTGGGTGACGCCACTCCGAGACCGCGCGAGGCGCGAGTATAGCATGGCGGCTAAAAAATAGCGGTTGGGATTGAGCCTGGTGCTACAATGCCGCCATGTTAAAGCGGCGCGGCTCACCTGCTCGTCTCGCTCGGCGGTTATGCTGGTAGACCGCAGCGACGCGCCGGAGTGGCTTGACCAGGGCCAGGGCGGGCCGGCTGATGTGGCCGCCAACCTGGCCGAGATGTGGCGGCTCAACCGCTGGCTGGGCGGGCTGCGGGCGCTCACGCGCCATTTGTATCCCCGGCTGCGGCGGCACCCCGGCCGCGCCACGCTGCTCGATCTGGGCACCGGCTCGGCCGACATCCCGCGCGCCATCGCGGGCTGGGCCGCGGCGCAGGGCCGCCCAGTGACCATCACGGCGGTGGATTGGGCGGCGCGCAACCTCGCGGTGGCACGGGCGCGGCTCGACGGTTGGCCCGCCGTGAGCCTGCTGCAAGCCGACGCCGCGCGCCTGCCCCTGGCCCCGCGCAGCGTGGACTATGTGGTGAGCACGCTCTTCTTGCATCACTTCGGGCCGGCGGCGGCGGTGGCGCTGCTGCGGGCGGCCTACGCCGTCACGCGCCGCGCGCTGCTGGTCAGCGACCTGGTGCGCGGGCGGCTGCCGCTGCTGGCCTTTGGTCTGGTGCAGCCCGTGCTGGCGCGCCATCCGCTCACGCGGCACGATGGCGCAGTCTCGATCCGCCGGGCCTATACGCCGGCCGAGCTGCGCGCCCTGGCCCTAGAAGCGGGGCTGCCGCAGCCGCGCGTGTATGCCCATTGGCCGTGGCGCATGACGCTGGTGGTTGAGCGGAGCGCCGATGCCTGAGCCGGACTATGACGTGCTGGTGGTCGGCGGCGGCCCGGCCGGGTGCAGCGCCGCGCTGCATCTCGCGGCGGCGGGCGCGCGGGTGCTGCTGTGCGAGGCCGGCGCCTACCCGCGCGACAAGCTGTGCGGCGAATTCCTCTCGCCCGAGTGCGTGCCGCTGCTGGAGGCGCTGGGCGTGGCCCCGGCCCTGCGCGCCCTCGGCCCGGAGATTATTACCACGGTCGCGCTGACCGGCCCGCACGGCGCGGCCTGGGAGACGCGGCTGCCCGCCCCGGCCTGGGGCCTCACCCGCCGCGCGCTCGACGCCGCCCTGGCCGAGCAGGCCCGCGCCGCCGGCGTGGCGGTGTGGACCGGCGCGGCGGTCACGGCCATCACCGGCCATTTGGACTCCGGCTTTCGCGTGACCGTGCGCGGCCGGCCGGTGGCTGAGGTGACCGCCCGCTTCGTCGTCGCCGCGCACGGCAAACGCGCCGCGCTCGACCGCGCGCTGCACCGTCGCTTCCTCGACCAGCCGCAGCCGTTTGTGGCCCTCAAGCGCCACTTTCGCGGGCCGCCGCTGCCGGGCCGCATCGAGCTGCACACTTTCCCCGGCGGCTACTGCGGTCTGTCGGCTTTAGAGCAGGCGGCTGGCAGCGGCGCGGCCAACGTCTGCTTTCTGGCGCACACCACCCAGTCGGGTTGGCCCACGGTGGCGGCCGGCCCCGAGTCGGCCGATCATTTCTTAAGTTGGATGCGGGCGCACAGCCCGAGCCTGGACGCCTGGCTGGGCCGCGCCACGCCGCTGGGCGAGCGCTGGTTGAGCATCGCCCAGGTGCCGTTCGGCCCCAAGCTGCCGGTTGAAAGCGAGGTGCTCATGGCGGGCGACGCGGCCGGGCTGATCGCGCCGTTGGCCGGCGATGGCATTGCGATGGCGCTGCGCGGCGGACAGTTGGCGGCGGCGCACCTGACGGCTGGGCTGCGCGGACAGCCGCCGCAGCAAATGCGCGCTGCGTATGCCCGCGCCTGGCAGCGCGAGTTCGGCGGACGATTGCGCGTGGGGCGCTTGGCGCAGGCCTTCTTGCTGCGGCCGCGCTGGCTGGCGCTGGGTTTGCGGCTGCTGCACCTGGCCCCGGCGCTGGGGACGTATCTGGTGACGCACACGCGCGATTTGCGCGCGCTGCCCGCGCCGGCCGGCCTGAAGGTAAAGGAGAAGATATGACCGAGCCAATGCTCTTGGCGGTGACCACGGCCGTGCCCGCGCAGCGCTACGCCCAGGCCGAAATTCTTGAGTACCTGGCCCCGCTGTTCGATCGCCCGCGCCACGCCCGCGCCATCTTCAGCCGGGCCGGGGTGGCGCACCGCCACCTGGTGCTCGACCGCGACTTCTATCGCCAGGAGCAGCGCACCCAGGCCCGCAACGACGCCTACATGGCCCACGCCCTGCCGCTGGGTGAGGCGGCCGTGCGCAGTTGTCTGGCGCAGGCCGGGGTGGACTTCAGCGCCGTCACCGATTTCTTTGTGGTCTCGTGCACCGGCTTCGACATCCCCGGCCTCGATCTGCGGCTGGCCGGCAAGCTGGGGATGCGGCCCGACCTGCGCCGCACCTGTGTGTTGGGCATGGGCTGTTACGCCGCCTTCCCGGCGCTGCTGCGCGCGCGCGAGGCGGTGGCCGCTGGGCCGGGCCGCCTGGCGCTGGTGCTGGCGGTGGAGCTGTGCTCGCTGCATCTGCAAAACGAGGACTCGCTTGAGAACATGGTGGTCGCGGCGCTGTTCGCCGATGGGGCCGCCGCCGCGCTCATCGGCCCGGCCGCTGCCGCTGCACCCGGCCAGCCGCCGCGCCCACGCCTGGTGGATGCGGCGACCTTCAGCGACTACACCACCTTCGACCACATGGCCTTTCATGTGACCGACCACGGCTTTCAGATGCGGTTGTCGGCCTATGTGCCGGATGTGCTGGCCGCCAATGTGGAGGCCTTCCTCGCGCCGCTGCTGGAGCGCCACGGCCTCGACCACCGCGCGATTCGGTTCTGGGGCATCCACCCCGGCGGCAGCAAGATCCTCGACTATCTGCAAAGCCAGCTCAAGCTCAGCGACGCCGACCTGGCCTACTCACGCGCGGTGCTGCGTGACTACGGCAACATGTCGTCGCCGACCATCCTGTTTGTGCTCGACCAAATTCAGCGCGACGGACAACCGCAAGCTGGCGACTATGGCGTGCTGATGGCCTTCGGCCCCGGCCTGACGATGGAGAGCGCGCTGGTGCAGTGGTAGGGGCGAAACACTGCCCAGGGCGACGCACTGCCCCGCATAGAGCGCAGCCTGGGTTGGTCGGCTGATTGAGCGCAGCCGTTTTGGGCCGGCCGTCAATTTTATCAAAGGGGGGGAAGGGCCTGCCCCTCCCCCCCATTGATAAATTTGGTTAGGGTCAGATAGCTATACTTACAACCGCCGCATGCGAGGAGAACCCGCCCTGACGTTGACCGCTACCGGGTCAATCTCAATCCGGCCATACGCTGGGGTTAGGGAACCGTGAATGGCCCAAGCTCGGTCTCGCTGGCGAGTGGTTGGCCGGCGGCGTCGAGCACCAGCAGGCGCTGGCCGGTGAAGGCGTCGTACCAGCCGAGCGCGACGGTGTAGCGGCCGGGCGGCAGATCGAAGTCCAGCGTGTCTCTGATCACTTCGCCCACGCGCCAGCCGCTGACCGGCGTGGCGCCGAAGTTGGGCTCGCGGTCTAGTTGGCCCCAGAGCGGCGTGCCGGTGGCCGGGTTGAGCGCGCTGCCGAGCACATGCGCGAAGAATTTGTAGCGCGTGTCCACTGGCGCGGTGGTCGTCCAATAAGGGCTGAGCGTCAGCCGGCCCGCTGCGGTCTGCGCGGTGTAGCCCAGCAATTCGATCCCCTGCTCAAACGGCGTGTTGGTCAGCGTCTCGGGCGGCGTGGTGACGGCCGCGTGCGCCTGGGCCGCCAGGATGTTGACCATGCCCAGCCGCGCCTGCCCCGGCCCGGCCGCCAGGTCGAGCCAATAGAGGCCCGCCCCCACATAGGCCCGCACCGGAAAATCCACCTGCTGCCGCACGAGGGCGGGCGAGTCGGCCGTGATCGCCAGCGTCTGCGCTACGGCCTCGGCGGTCTGGCCGGTGAGCGTGTTCAGCCGCACCTCGTAAACGTAGTCGCCGCTGGCGTGGTCGTTGCGCCAATACACGAACAGCCGCAGCGCGTCGCCCTGGCGGTATTCGGGCAGCACCCACTCGGCCCGTAGCAGCGTCAGGCCGGGCGCCGGGTTGAGGCTTAGCGTGGCGGGGGGGCCGGCGGGCGCGGCCAGCGTGTCGGCGGTGGCGGCGCGCTCGGGCGTGCGCGCGAAGAAGTAGAGTTGGCTGCTGGGGTCGCCGGCGTAGGCGCGCATGGTCACGGCCCGTTCTGCCAACCAAGTGTAGACCTGCCGCGTGGGGTCGTTGATCAGCGCCTCGGGCGTCACCAGCAGCCACAGGCCGGCGTGCGTCTGCCAGGCCGCCTCGACCAGTTGCGCGGCGTCGGCGGGCGAGGCGATGGCGCGCTCGTTGTTCAGCCCGAGCCAGTCGCGCCCGCCTAAGTGATAGGCGGCCACCGGCCAGTTCTGGTCGTTGTGCAGCACCACGGCGTCATCGGTCTGGCGGTAGGCCGTCAGCGTGGCTGCGGCCGAGATGAAGTCATCGGTCAGCGTGCGGTCGCTGTAGTATTGCACCGC
>JBBRZY010000262.1:0-6807 GCA_038252885.1 Anaerolineales bacterium
GCCAGCCACAGCCCGCCCAGTTTCAGCGTGGCCGCTGCCTCCAATGGCCCCGGCCCGCGGCCGCCCACCTGTCCTGCCAGCCCCAGGTGCAGGTTGGGCCTCGCCCGGCTTGTCATCGTTTCGTCCATGTCGGCCTGTCGTGTCGCCTGCTCTGCCAGCATTCGCCGATTGTCGCAGACTCAGTATAATGCAGGCTAGTTCTCACCCGTTTCCGCATCGTCTTAGCTGCTTTGGGAGGCTCACATGGCAACCGAACACGGCCACGGCACTGTCAAGCGTTACGATTCCGCTAAGGGCGTCGGCCTCATCAGCCGGCCGAACGGCCCCGATGTCAGCTTCGACCGCAATGCCCTCCGCGCCGGCAATCTCCAAGGCCTCGCTGAAGGCGATCGCGTGGAGTTTGATTTCATGGCCACCCCCACCGGCCCCCAGGCCACGCTCATCAAGCTCGCCTAGCCCCATATTGTTCTGCGTGCCGGCCGCCGCTGGGGGCGCCGGGCGGAATAATCACGGCCCGCCCAGCGTTAACTGCGTAGCCGCCTCGACTGGCCCCGCCACCGCGTCGCCCACCCGCCCGGCTACGCCCAGGTGCACCTGCACCGCCGTCCCCGCCCGCATCGCACCCTCACCGTCTGAGTTCGCCATCACCTCTGAGCCACCTTTTTTCTCTTTCTCTTTTCTTTGCACTTTGCCGTGACGCTTGCCCCACCCGGCCTAGTTACGAACGCGCGGAATGAGCGGCCAATTTTGCAGGCGGCTTTGAACCACGCCCGTCATCGCCTCTTGCAGCGTATCCGCGTTCCGCAGCATCTCCCAGGCCGGCCGCGAGTCTTCCGCCACCTGCATCGGCGCGCCCGCCTGGTTGACCAGCCGCAGCCGGTCCTGCAGGGCCGGGTGACTGTCATAGGTCGAGGTCGGCCGCCCCAGCACTTCGGTGAAGCGCTGGTTGATGGTGCTGGCCGTGTACAGGGCCGGCATCTGCGGCAGTGTGTACAGATTGCTCAGGCTGCGCTGCTGGGTCGAGGCCATCTCGGTCTCCTGCGTCAGCGCGGCCTCAAACACCAGCGCCTGCCGCGCGATGTGGCGCAGCCCGTCGGAAAAGTCGCGCACGCCATAGGCCATGACCGCATAGCGGTCGGCCAAGATTTCTTGCAGCCGCGACGCGCCCAGGCTAATGCGCAGAAACAGCCGCTGAAAGCCGTTGGCAAACCACCAGGCCGGGTTATACCAATGCGCCTGGCGGCTGCGAGCCAGCCCCACGGCCAGCTCAAAGGTCGACACGCGCACGCGCCGCGCCAGCTCGCCGCCGGCCGTGTCGCGGTTCGAAAAGTGGCCGTACTCGTGCGCCAGGATCGAGCGCAGTTGGCCGCGCGTCAGGCCGGGCAGCGCGCCCAGCCCCACGATCAACGCGCGCTCGGCGCGGCCGCGCAGCTTCGCCAGTTGCCCGCCGCGCTCGGTCACCGCCACCTCGACCCCCGGCGTAATGTAGATCGCCTCCACCGGCCGCGTCTTCAGGCGCGTGGCAATCGTTTCGGTCAGCGCCCACAGCTCGGGCGCGTCCGTGCGCTGCAGCCGCCGGCCCGGCTCGCCGTCGTCTACGCGCACGAACAGGCTGCGCCCGATGGCGGTCAGCGTGTACACGCCGCCTACGAACAGCCCGAAGAGCAGCGTCAGCGGCACGTGCTCGAGCGCCAGGAAGGTGTACCCCACCACCACTCCGACGGTCACGATGAACAGGCCCAGCAGCGGCAGCGAGATGTAGAAATACAGCGCCGACAAGTTGATCACAGTGCGGTAGCTGAAGCGCAGCACACGCTCGGCCAGGCTGATCTGCGGCTGGCCGGGCATCGCCGGCCGGTTCACCGCCGCCAGCGTCGCGCGGCTGAGCCCGCTGCCCACCCCGAACAGCACCCCGAAGCCCAGCACCCAGGTCACCATCAAATAGCCGCCGCGCCGCAGCCAGCGATACAGCCGCGCCTGGAAGGCAACGCCGGAGGCAAACAAGGTGTGCTGCACGGCGTCGGCCGGCATGCCCATCTGTTGCGCGAGCTGAAGTTCCAATTCGGCCCGCTCCCACTCGCCGGCGTCGGCGGCGAACAGGCCCGTCAAGTAATGGGCGATGGGTGACCACGGGGCCACGGCCAGAAGGTGCTCGGCGGCCTGCTGGCCCTCTGTCGCCAGGCCGTTAGCGGTCGTCGCCATCACCCAGGTCAGTATGGCGCCGTCGTCGTCCGGCAAAGCCTCGGCCGCCTGCCGCGCCTCGTCGAGCGCCTTGGCCTTGTCGGCTATCAGTTCGGTCGCCAACAGCGCCCGCGCCAGCGCCTGGTGATTGTAGCCACTGGGGTCGGCCGCCACCGCGCGCTGGGCATAGTCCAGGGCGGCCGGCACGTCTTCAACGTATAGGCGGATGAGGCTCAGCCGCCGCAGGGCGTGGCTGTACTCAGGCACCAGCACCAACACCTGCTCGTACCCGGTCTGCGCTGTCGTCAGGTCGTTGTTCACATACAGCGCTTCGCTGGCCGCCTGAAACACCGGCAGCGCCGCCGGGTTGATGGCCGTCAACTCGGCCTCGATTTGCTGCGCCACCTCGTCATGCAGGTTGTCCACCACCGGGGCCGGCGGCGGCTCGGCCAACGGCGCCGGCGCGCACGCCGCCAACCCTATACTCATCAGCCCCACCACCCCCGCCCAGCGCCATCCCCGACTTAGCATCGCCTCATCCCCCGCGCCTAAAGCGCCAAAATAGCCGGCCCCGCACCCGCACCCGGCCCGTGGCCCACCCTTTTTCTTTTTCGCCTTCTTTTTTCTCTGCCTTTCCATAGTCTACACAGATTGCCCCAGATATGGTAATATTCCCCCCGGCTGCGCCAATGCGCAGACTATTCATGCTGTCTGGACCGGATCGTGCGTGCGCCCCTGGCCGGGGCGCGGCGGCCGGGTGGATGGACGGCATTAGCCTAACGCTCAAGGAGTCTCCTCAATGGCCGCTATCTCGATGAAAGCCCTGCTCGAAACCGGTGTCCACTTCGGTCACCGCACCCGCAAGTGGAACCCGCGCATGAAGCCGTTCATCTTCACCGAACGGAACGGCATCCACATCATTGACCTGCAGCAAACCGTCACCGCGCTCAACGACGTCTATGCCCTCGTGCGCAACACCGCCCAGTCCGGCGGCGTCATCCTGTTCGTCGGCACCAAGCGCCAGGCCCAAGAGTCGGTCCAGAAGGAAGCCGAGCGCTGCGGTATGCCTTACATCAACCAGCGCTGGCTGGGCGGCACGCTCACCAACTGGAAGACCATCAAAGAGCGTATCAACGAGCTCAAGAAGCTCGAAACCCGCCGCGACGCCGGCGACTTTGAGCGCCTGACCAAGAAGGAAGGCCTGATCCTCGGCCGCGAGATCATCAAGCTGCAAGACCGGCTGGGCGGCATCCGCGACCTGGCCAAGCTGCCCGACCTGATCTTCATCGTCGACGTGCGCCGCGAAGACACGGCCGTGCACGAGTCGAACATCCTCAACATCCCCGTCATCGCGCTGGTCGACACCAACTGTGACCCCAGTGGCGTGGACTACGTCATCCCCGCCAACGACGACGCCATCCGCGCCATCAAGCTGCTCACCGCCCAGATCGCCGACGCCGTGCTCGAAGGCCGCGCCATGCGCAAGGACGACAGCGGCCCCGCCGACCGGGGTGAGCGCTACGGCGAAGTGGACTTCAAGGAAGAAGATTTGCTCGGCCCGGCCACGCTGGCCAAGATGCAGTCGGGCGAGCTCTCGTTTGAAGAAAGCGCGGCGGCGGCTGCCGCGGCCGGTGCGGCCCCTGCGGCCGACGCCCCCGCCACCGCAGCCTAAAAGGTATTGGGAATGGAAATTACTGCGTCTCAAGTTAAAGAACTGCGCGAATCCACCGGCGCGGGCGTGCTCGACTGCCGCAAGGCGCTGCAAGCCTACGACGGTGACGTCGAAAAAGCCACCGCCTATCTGCGCGAGAAGGGCCTGGCCGCCGCCACCAAGAAGGCCGGCCGCGAAGCCAAAGAAGGCATCGTCGAGCTCTACTCGCACGGCGGCGGGCGCGTCGGCGTCATGGTCGAAGTCAACTGCGAAACCGACTTCGTAGCCCGCACCGACAAGTTCAAGGTCTTCGCCCACGACCTGGCGCTGCACATCGCCGCTCTGTCGCCGCGCTACGTCGACGTCGCCGACATCCCGGCCGACGTGCTCGAAGGCGAGAAGACCAAGGCCCGCAACTTCGCCCTGCAAGAGGGCAAGCCCGAGAAAGTGCTCGACCGCATCGTCGAAGGCCGCCTGGAGAAGTTCTACCAGGAGCACTGCCTGCTGCGCCAGGCCTTCGTCAAAGACGACGCTGTCACCATCGGCGATTTGCTCAAGGCCACTATCGGCGCCATCGGCGAGAACGTCATCATTCGCCGTTTTGCCCGGTGGGAACTGGGCGAGGCCGCCTAAACGAATGAACGACCGGGTGACTGCCCACCAGCAGTCACCCGGTTTTTATGTCGGGCAAGTGCCGCGCCGCGTTCAAGCAAGGAACCCACTCCATGGCCACAGGTAAATACAAGCGCGTCTTGCTCAAGCTCGGAGGCGAAGCACTGGCAGCCCAAGAAGGCGGGCACGGCATTGACCCCGGCCGCGCCGAAGAAATTGCCGCCAAGATCAAGACCGTGCGCGACCTGGGCACCCAAGTCGCCCTGGTCATTGGCGGCGGCAACCTGTGGCGCGGCCGCGAGGGGCTTGAGCACGGCATGGAGCGCGCCACCGCCGACTACATCGGCATGATCGGCACGGTCATGAACGCCCTGGCCCTGCAAGACGCCCTGGAGCGGGCCGGCATCGTCACCCGCGCCATGACCGCCCTCGAAATGCGCGCCGTGGCCGAACCCTACATCCGCCGCCGCGCCGTCCGCCACCTGGAGAAGGGCCGTGTCGTCATCTTCGCCGCCGGCACCGGCAACCCCTACTTCACCACCGACAGCGCCGCCGCCTTGCGCGCCATGGAAATTGACGCCGACATCGTCATCAAAGCCACCAAGGTCGACGGCGTGTACGACGCCGACCCCAAGACCAACCCCAACGCCCAAAAGTTCGAGACCCTGACCTACATCGAGGCCCTCAACCGCCGCCTCAAAGTGCTCGACAGCACCGCCATCAGCCTGTGCATGGACAACAACCTGCCCATCCTGGTCCTCAACCTGTGGAACGACGACCACCTCATGCGCGCCATGCTCGGCGAGCCCGTCGGCACCATGATCACCCGCTAGGGCGTAGCCGGCCACCATTGCGGTAGTGGGCTGGCCTGAACAACCCCCTACGCCCTGTCATTCCGAACCCCCGCGCACGGGCGCTTTAGAAGCATGACCTTATGGCGGGGTGAGGAATCCCACCCTCAATAGCGCCGACTCGTGGTGCCATCGTCTGCCGCTCAGAATTACTATCACCGCCGGACTGAAATTTCCACGCCCTCGCCCGGGCTTGCGTGTCCTGGCCGGGGCGAGTATGCTTAGGAAGCTCTCCGTGGTCCGGTCGCACCCCCCGGTCGCCGCGCCCGCGCACCCTGCGGCCCGCCGCGCCGTTTCAAGGACGCTCTGCATGATTAAAGATGCTCTCACCGAAGCTGAAGACCGCATGAAGGGCGCCATCACGGCCCTCACCAACGACCTTTCGGCCGTCCGCACCGGGCGCGCCTCCCCAGCCCTCGTCGAGCGGCTGGAGGTCGAGTACTACGGCACGCCCACCCCGCTGCAGCAGCTCGCCAGCATCTCGGCCCCCGAGCCGCGGCTGCTCACCATCAAACCTTTCGACCCGGCCTCGCTCAAAGACATCGAGCGCGCCATCCTGGCCTCCGACCTGGGGCTCACCCCCAACAACGACGGCAAGATCATCCGCCTGGGCATTCCGGCCCTGACCGAGGAGCGCCGCAAAGCCCTCACCAAGGTCGTCGGCCACCGCCTCGAAGACTCGCGCATCGCCGTCCGCAACATCCGCCGCTCCGTGCTCGACGACCTGCGCGAGTTCGAAAAAGAGAAAATGGTCTCCGAAGATGACCTGGAGCGTGGCGAGAACGAACTGCAAAAGCTCACCGACCGCTACGTCGAACGGATTGCTGAGATCGGCGCCCGCAAAGATGCCGAGATCATGGAAATCTAATGGACCCCTTGAAAGTTCCGACACACGTCGCCATCATCATGGATGGCAATGGGCGCTGGGCGATCAGCAAAGGCCTGCCGCGCTTGGCGGGCCACCGGGCCGGCGTCGAGAACCTGCGCCGCATCATCACCGCCTGCGTTGAATTTGGCGTCAAGCACTTCACCATCTACGCCTTCTCCACCGAAAACTGGGGCCGCCCGCGCGAAGAAGTCGACGGCCTGATGTTCATCCTCAACGAAGTCCTCGACCGTGAGCTGGAAGAGCTCAACCGCCAGGGTGTGCAGTTGCGCCACATCGGCCGGCTCGAGGGCCTGCTGCCGTCCATCCAAAAGAAAGTGCGCCAGGCCGTCGAGCGCACCCGCACCAATCAAAAGCTCGTCCTCAACGTCGCCTTCAACTACGGCGGGCGCGACGAGATCATCTACGCCATCCGCCAGATGCTCACCGACGGCGTCAAGCCCGAAGCCGTGAACTCCGACCTGGTTGATCGCTACCTGTTCACCGCCGGCCAGCCCGACCCCGACCTCATCATCCGCACCGCCGGCGAGCTGCGCGTCTCCAACTTCCTGCTCTGGCAGGGCGCTTACGCCGAATACTACGCGGCCGATGTCTACTGGCCCGACTTCGACAAAGAGCAGTTCCGC
>JBBRZY010000263.1:0-6800 GCA_038252885.1 Anaerolineales bacterium
CCCTGCGCTCGGGCGTTCTCACGCCGGCAGTGCTTCCGCCTGGCCCCACTCGCCCGCGCTGGCCCCCGCGCCAAACTGGGCCACATGCATCCGGCTGTAGACCCCGCCCCGGCTGATCAACTCCCGATGCGTGCCCTGATCGGCAATCCCCTCTTCGGTCACCACCAAGATGCGGTCGGCCTTGCGCACCGTGGCCAGCCGGTGGGCGATCACCAGCGTCGTGCGCCCCGCCGACAACTCCGCCAGCGACTGCTGAATGTACTGCTCAGTCTCGCTGTCGAGCGCCGAAGTGGCCTCATCCAAAATCAAGATCGGCGGGTTCTTCAGAAACATGCGCGCGATCGCCACCCGCTGCTTCTGCCCGCCCGAGAGCTTCACCCCGCGCTCACCGATCAGCGTATCCAGCCCGTTCGGCAGCGACCGAATGAAGCCCTCCAGGTGAGCGCGCTGGGCGGCCTGCCACACCCGCGGCTCGCTGGCCTGCAAATCACCATAGGCAATGTTTTCGCGCAGCGTGCCGTTAAACAGATAGACGTCTTGCTGCACGATGCCAATCTGCCGGCGCAGTGACTCAAGCGTCATCGCCCGCAGATCCAGCCCATCAATCGTGATGCGGCCGGCGCTGACATCATAGAAGCGCGGCAGCAGACTGCACAACGTGGTCTTGCCCGCCCCCGACGGCCCCACCAGCGCAATCGTCTCGCCCGCCCGAATCGAAAGATTGATGTGCGCCAGCACCGGGCGCTCGTTCTCATAACTGAACGAGACCTGCTCAAACTCAATTTGTCCGCGCAGTTCCGTCACCGCCAGGGCGTCGGGCGCGTCCACCACCTCCGGCGCCGTGTCGATGATCTCCAAGTAGCGCCGGAACCCGGCGATGCCCTTGGGGTAGGTGTCGATCACAGCGTTGATGTGCTCAATCGGGCGAAACAGCACGTTGGTCAGCAGCAGAAAAGCGATGAACTGGCCGGTCGTCAACTCGCCGCGAAAGATCAGCCAGGCGCCGCCCAGCAGCACCAGCAGCGTCACGCTTTGGCGCGACAGATAGCTGAGCATGTTGCTCCAGGCCATGATGCGGTAGGCTGCCAATTTCGCCGCCCGAAACAGTTGGTTGTCGCCGGCGAACAGCGCCTGCTCGTGCGCCTCGTTGGCAAACGCCTGCACCACGCGGATGCCGCTCAGATTGTTCTCCACCCGCGCATTGAAATCGCCGATGGTGGCATACATCTGCCGAAAGGCGCGGGCCATCTTGCGGTTGAAGTACAGCCCCAGCCAGATGAGCACCGGGCTGATCATGAAGGTGAGCAAAGCCAACTGCACGTGCACGGTCAGCATGACCACAAACGTAGCAATCAGCGTCACCACGGCGATGAAGGCGTCTTCCGGGCCGTGGTGGGCCACCTCGCCGATATCAAACAAGTCGGTCGAAATGCGCGCCATCAGGTGGCCGGTCTTATGATTGTCGTAGAAGCGGAATGACAATTTCTGCATATGCGTGAACATCAACCGGCGCATGTCGGTTTCAATATTGATGCCCAGCATGTGCCCCCAATAGCTGACGATGTATTGCAGCCCGGCCGTCAGGCTATACACCGCCAACAACGCCAGGCAGGCAAAGACGATCAGCGACCAGTCGAGCGTGGGCAATAACTTATCAATGACGTAGTTCACGAACAGCGGAAAGCCGATTTCGAGCGTGGCGATGCCCACCGCGCACGAGAAATCCATCAGGAACAGCCGCCGATACGGCCGATAGAAGTTAAAGAAGCGACGTAGCAGTGACGACATACCGAAACAAACTCCTGCGAAACCAATACTCAAACGCTAGCAACCGCAGCCCAATCCGGCCTCGAGTGCCTAAAGCTGTCCCCGTGAGTCCCCCGAGTCCCCAGCGTAGCCTCCCCTGAGTCCCCAGGCTCTTCTACCCCCCGCGCGCCACCGCCTCGCCATACGCCAGCAGCGCCGCCACCGTCGCGTCGTCCCGCGCCTCGGCATACACGCGCAGCACCGGCTCCGTGCCCGACGGGCGGATCAGCAGCCAGCCGTCGTCATCCAGCACATACTTCACGCCATCGCGCTGCTCCACCGCCGCCACCGCCCGCCCGCCGATGTTGGCCGGCGCCTCCTCCACCAGCCGGCGCGTCAACTCTTCCTTAGAGAGCGGCAGCGTCAGCCGCAGGTCGCGCCGCGCGTACTGCGCCGGCCCCACCTCGCGCAGCAGGTTCGCCACCAACTCCTCCAGCGGCGCGCCCTCGGCCGCCACGATCTCCAGCAGCAGCAGCCCCATCAGCACGCCGTCGCCCTCCGGGATGTGATGCAGAATGCTGATCCCGCCCGACTCCTCGCCGCCGATCAGCACCGGCTCGGCCAGCATATGGTCGGCAATGTGGTTGAAGCCCACCGGCGTCTCGTAGCACGGCAGCCCATACTTGGCCGCCAGCCGGTTGATCATGCGCGTGGTCGAAACCGTTTTCACCACCGCCCCGCGCCAGCCGCGCCGCTCCACCAGATACTTCAGCGCCAGCGCCATAATCTTGTGCGGGTCCACAAACTGCCCCCGCCCATCCAGCGCGCCGATGCGGTCAGCATCCCCATCGGTCACCACCGCCAGGTCGCCGTGTCCGGCCGCTATCGCCCCCGCCGTCGCGCCCAGGTAGCGCTGAATCGGCTCCGGGTGGATGCCGCCGAAGCCCGGGTTCATCTCGCCCCGGATCTCGGTCACCTCCACGCCGCTGCCGGTCAGCAGCCCCTTGATCACCCCGCGCCCCGAGCCGTACATCGAGTCCACCACCAGGCGCTGCGGCCGGCGCGCGATCACATCAAAGTCAATCAGCCCCCGCACGTGCTCAGCGTAAGCCGGCGTCGGGTTAAAGCGCGTAATCAGCCCTTCGCTTACCGCCCGGTCATAGTCCATCAAGTTCGGGCCGCGCGCCCGGCTCTCGTTGTCGGCCAGGTAGACCTCCACCCGCCGGCACTGCTCAGGCAGTGCGCTGCCGCCGTAGGCCGCCTTGAGCTTCAGGCCGTTGTAGCGCGGCGCATTGTGCGAGGCCGTAATCATCACCCCGCCCGCCGCGTGCGCATGCCGCACCGCGTACGACACCATCGGCGTGGCCGCGTCGGCGTGCGTCAGCCGCACCCGCAGCCCGTTGGCCGCCAGCACCCGCGCCACCTCCGTCGCAAACCGGTCCGAGAGGAAGCGCGTGTCGAAGCCAACCACGATCAACTTCGGGTCGAAGTCGCCGCCGGCCGAAGCCGCCTCGCCGGCCGAACTCAGCGCGCCGCCCCAATCGCCGGCCGCGACCGCGTCGGCCACGGCCTGCGCCACCAGCCGCAGGTTGTTGAAGGTGAAAGTATCCGCCATAACGGCGCGCCAGCCGTCGGTGCCGAAGTGAATGGTCATAGTCCTAAAGTGGAAAAAGTAGTGTTGTGGGAAGGTGCCGGGCGATTATAACTGCGAGCGTATTGCGCTGGTTTTCAACCAGCCACCCAGCGCTCCCCGCCCCCAAAATTCGTGTAATTCGTGTAATTCGTGGCCAATGGTTTTAAGCGGTCGGCATCCCTCTAATACACCAGCCCGACCATCACATCGCCCACGTTCGTCCCGGTTGGCCCCGTAAACAACAGCGCCCCCAGCGCCTCCAGGCACGGGTAAGCGTCGTTCTCCGCCAGCGCCTGGGCCACGTCCAACCCCAAGGCGCGCGCCCGCGTCATCGTCGCGCCCGTCACCAGCGCGCCGGCCGCGTCCGTCGGGCCGTCTACCCCGTCAGTCGCAATCGTCGCGATCACCAGGTTCGGCAGGCAGTCAATCATCAGCGCCGCGCCCAGCGCCGCCTCCTGGTTGCGCCCGCCCCGCCCCGCCCCGCGCACCGTCACCGTGCTCTCGCCGCCGACCACATAGCAGCGGGGACGCGGCTCGTCCATCACAGACGCCCTCCGGCCCGCCAGCGGCGCCGGCCCAGGGCCCCGGCTGACCAATTGCGCAAAGCGCCGCCCCACCTCGCGCGCCTCACCCTGCCAATCGTCCGCCAGCCACACCGCCTCGAAACCCAGCGCGCTGGCCGCCTCCACCGCCGCCTCGCCCGCCACCCGGTTCGAGCCGATCAGCCGGTTCTCCACCGCCGGGGCCTCGCCCGCCAGCGGGCCGGTGCCGTTCGTCAAGTGATTCAGCACCCCGGCCGGCAATTGCCCGCGCAGTTCATAGCGCTCGACCACCGCCAGCGCCGCCGTCGCCGGAACGGCCGCGTCCACCACCGTCGGCCCACTGGCAATGCTCGCCAGCGGATTGCCGATCACGTCCGACAAAATCAGCGCCAACACGCGCGCCGGATGCGCCAGCCGCGCCAGCCCGCCGCCCTTAAGTTGCGACAACTGCGTGCGCACGGCGTTCAGCTCTTGAATAACCGCGCCCGAGCGCAGCAGCGCGGCGTTCGTCTGGCGCAGATCGTCGAGCGTCAGCCCGGCCTGCGGCAGTTCCAGCAGCGCCGAGCCGCCGCCGCTGATGACGACCAGCACCAGGTCGTTCGGCGTGGTGCGCGTCAGCAGCGCCGCCACGGCCCGCCCGCCCGCCAAACTGCCCGTCGTCGGCTGCGGATGGCCGCCCTCCACAAACGCCAGCGTCGGCGGCACCGGCCGGTCTGGCCCCGGCAATTGCGGCACCACCACCACCCCGGCCGTCAGGCGCGGCCCCAACAACTCAGCGGCAGCCAAAGCCATCGGCACCCCGGCCTTGCCCGCCCCGACCACATACACGTTCTCCGCCGCGGCCCAATCGGCGGGCGACAAATAAGCGCGCACCGCCGCCGCCGGGTCCACCGCCGCCAAAGCCGCCGCCCGGATCGCCGTCACATGTGCCCGGTGCTGCTCGAACCGCGGCCCCAGTCCCGTCATCGCCCGCCTACCCCCTCAACCATTGTCATGCGTGACTATCCGCCTTCCCCCGAGTCCCTAGCGCAGCCTCCCCATTTTAGGCCCTTTATTTCCAATACGGTTTAGATAGTATCCTAGCGTAGGCCATTCCGGGTCCCCCGAGTCCCCCGAGTCCCCCCTTTATGCCCCTTATTCCCCTTTACCCGCAGGTCGTCTGGCGCTAACCAAACCGTATTGCCTTTATTCCCCTTATTCCCCTCGCCCCGCGCTACGCGCGTCCCCCTCACGGCGCCGTCACCGCCTCCGCCGCCACCGTCGCCGCCGCAAACGGCGTCGCCCGCCCACTGATCACATCGGCCAAAGCCTGGCGCAGCGCCGGCCCAACGCGGCCCAACTGCGCCCCGGTCGGCTGCATCTGCGCGGCCGTCAGCACAACGCTCACCTGCGCCGCCAGCGGCCCGCTCTGCCAGCCGGCCAGCGTCGCCGCGCGCGTGGGCAGCACCGCACTGGCTTCGGTCCAAGCGGCGTGATGCGCCGGCGCCAGCAAGTAGTTCAACAACTCAGCCGCCAGCGGATTCTGGTTGGCGGCTGAGTTCACCAGCGCCCAACTCCAGCCATCGGCCAGCGCCAGACCAGGCTGCCCGGCCGTGGGCAATAACGTCATCGCCGAACCGCTGACCTCCGCCTGCTCGGCCAGGAACCAAGCCGCCGAGGTCGCTACTAGCGCCGCCTCGCGCCTACGAAAGGCCTTCCACGTGGCCGCTGGGTCCACATAGTCCAGCGTCGTCACCGGCAAGCGCCCAATCGACTCTAAGGCCTGATACTCCTGCAGCGCCGCCGCCAGCACGCTGGTGTCCAGGTGGGTCGCGCCTGCCTCGTCGGTCAGCGTGCCGCCGCGCACCAGATAGGCCGTCAGCAGCGACAGCGCCGTCGGCTCGGCCCCCGGCACCAGATAGACGCCGGCATCCACATCCGACCACACCGTCGGCGGGCTGGGATAGAACGTGGTGGTGTAGACCAGCACCCGCGCGTCAGCGGCGAAGGGCAGCCCCATCCACACACCGTTCACGCGCCCTAAGCTGTGCGCAAACGGATAGAAGTCGGCCAGCGTATCGGCCGGCACATACGGCTCCAGCGCCGCCACCAGCCCCGCCTCGGCCGCCAGCCCCAGGTCGTCATGCCGCAGCGCCACGATGTCGGGCAGGCTGCTGGGGGCCACATTGGCGGCGGTCACCAGCGCATTCAGCAAGCCGCCCACGCCGCCCGCCGCCTTGGCGCGCACCTCCACCGCAATGCCCGGATGGGCTAACTCGAAGGCTTGCAGTTGCGCCGCCAACACCCGCCCGCCCGGCGTATTTACATCGGGCATGAACTCGGGCGGCAGCCACAGCCGCAGCAGCCCCGGCACCACCGGCGTTTGGCCCTCGCCCGGCGCGGGCGTGCCGGCCAGCGGCGTGCCAATCGGCGGCGTAACGGCCGGCGTCCCCACCGCACCCGTCACGGTCACGGCCGGCGGGGTCGGCGTCGGCCCGGTCTGGCAAGCGGCCAGCAAGCAGGCGAGCATAAGCAAACGAAATAGGCGCGGCATGGGGACAGTATAAGGCAGGAGGTCGGAACGCAGAGGGCGCAGTTCAGAGCGCGCCGTCCCCGCGCCCCACGCGTTCAATCCGCTGCGTGGCCGTAGTCGCGCGCGGCCCCATCAACGCCGGCCCGCCTGTCTACCCGCCCACACCGTAGACCATCGCCTGCCCAACCGCAGCCCCGTGCCTCCCCGCACCCCCTTCGTGTAATTCGTGGAATTCGTGGCTAATGGTTTTAATGGCTCCAATTGTCTACCCGCCCAGACTGTAGTCCTTCGCCTACCCAGCCGCCGCCCCGTGCCTCCCCGCACCCCCCTTCGTGTAATTCGTGGAATTCGTGGCTAATGGTTTTAA
>JBBRZY010000264.1:0-6790 GCA_038252885.1 Anaerolineales bacterium
CACTGGCCGCACTCCACCGTCGAAGGCCACCAGGGGCGCGTGCTCATCGGCCAACTGGAAGGGCAAACCGTGCTGGTGCAGCAGGGCCGCGCGCACCGCTACGAAGGCCACAGCATGCAGCAGGCCACGCTGCCCATCCGCGTCATGCAGTTGCTCGGACTAGAGGCGGTCATCCTCACCAACGCCGCCGGTGGCATTAACCCCATCTACCGGCCGGGCGATGTCATGCTCATCACCGACCACATCAACTTCATGGGCATGGCCGGCGACTCGCCCCTGCGCGGCCCCAACGAGCCGAGCTTTGGCCCGCGCTTTCCCGACATGAGCCAGGCCTACGACCGCCATCTCTGCCGCCTGGCGGTGTCGGTCGCAGAAGCCGCCGACCTCACGCTGCATCAGGGCGTCTATGTCTGCCTGGGCGGCCCGTCGTTCGAGACCCCCGCCGACCTGCGCTTTCTCCGCCTGATCGGGGCCGATGCGGTTGGCATGTCCACCGTGCCCGAAGTCACCGTGGCCCGGCACGGCGGGCTGCGCGTGCTGGGCTTCTCGGGCATCAGCAACGCCGCCAACCTGGATGGCAGCACCATTACCACCCACGCCGAGGTGCTGGCCGCCGGTGAGACTATCGTGCCCAAACTCACCACCCTGGTGCGGGGCGTGCTGCGCCAGTGGCCGGGCGCGCCCCCGGCATGATTGCAACCGCTCAATTCGTCATTCGTTACCAAAACCAAATTCTGATCGGGCTAGGCGTCATCGCCCTGGTCTTTCTCTTTCGGTTCGTCAAGGCCCGGTCGTACGTCACCAGCACCCCGTACGGGCTCGAGCGCGAAGAGGCCCTCCGCCGCCAGAACTTTGCGCTGGCCCTGCTGACGTTGCTCGTCATCGTCTCACTGATTGTCTATCTGATGCAGAGCCTGATCTTGCCGCAACTCGTCGGGCCGCCCACCACGGCCACACCTACCGCGCTGCCAACGGTCACGCCCAGCCCGGTGGGCACGAGCGGCACCATCACCGTCGATTCAAGCGGCTGCGAGAACCCTAACGCCACCCTCACCGCGCCCGTCAACGGCGACCGCATCGCCGGCTCGTTTGAGGTCAAGGGCACGGCCAACATCGCCAACCTGGCTTTCTATAAGTTTGAGATCAGCGGGGCGGGCACCGGGGGCGAGTGGCTGTCGCTCGGTGTCGGCACCGATCCCATCGTGGACGGTGTGTTGGGCCGCTTTGACTCGGGCGCGCGCGAGAGTGGCGACTATGCCTTTCGCCTGGTGGTGCTCGATAACGCCGGCCAATCGCCGCCGCCCTGCGTAGTGGTCGTCACCCTGCTCAGCACCGCCCCTTAGCGCCCAAGGCGCGCCGCCGGTGTATATGCTCACACCGGCCGCCACCGCCCACCCAAACCGCCGGGCATTTGGGGTACAATCTCGCTATGGCTGAAATCCAGGTACGCCCCGCAACCGCTGAAGACCTGCCGCAACTGGCGACGTTCGACCACGGCTACAGCACCGACTACGTCTGGCAAATGGACCTGCGCGATGACCCCAGCATCGGTCAGGTGCAGGCTACTTTCCGCTCGGTGCGCCTGCCGCGCCCCATGCGCGTGACCTTCACGCGTGATCCAGCTCAATTGAACGGCGCCTGGGACCGGCGGGTGTGCTTCCTCGTGGCTGAGCAGGATGGCGCCATCAAGGGCTACCTCAACCTGGTGTTGGCCCCGGCCGAAGAGACCGGCTGGATTGGCGACTGCGTGGTGGAGCGGCGCTTCCGGCGCAGCGGTGTGGCCAGCGTGCTGGTGGCCGCGGCCGCCCAGTGGTCGCGCGCCAACCGCCTCAAGCGTCTGGTGGCCGAAATGCAGTCCAAGAACTACCCCGCCATCTCCTTTGCTCAAAAACACGGCATGGTCTTTTGCGGCTACAACGACCGCTACTACCCCAACCAGGACGTGGCCCTTTTTTTCGGGATGGCGTTGAAATAATTGCGCCGGCGCGCCGCTCAGCGCGCGCCCCCGCCGGGTTGTGACCGAACGCCATGCAGTTGCTTATTGACGCCCTCATCTCGGCCAATCAGGTCCTCACGGCCGGGATCGCCATTACGGCCTTCTCGCTCCTGCTCTACGCCCTGACCTTCAACCTGCGTGACCGGGTGGCCCGCGCCTTCGCCGGCCTGCTGGCCTTCGTCACCATCGTCTACTTCTTCGATGCCGTCGGCAGCACGGCCAGCAGCGCCACCATCGAGGCGTGGCTGCGCTTGCAGTGGCTCGGCATCGTCTTTGTGCCGGTGGCCTACCTGCACTTCTCCGACGCGCTGCTGGCCACCACTGGCCGGCCCTCGCGCGGGCGACGGCGGCTCTCGATCCGCGTGCTGTACGTCACGGCGCTGGCCTTTCTGGTCGCCGCCTTGTTCACCGACATCCTGGTAAACGACGCGCGCATCGAGTCGCACGCCGCGCGGCTCGAAGCAGGGCCACTGTTCTCGGTCTTTATGCTGTATTTCATCGGCAGCCTGAGCTGGGCCGCTTGGAACTTCGTGCGCGCCTACCGCCGCACGCAGACCTCCACCTCGCGCCGCCGGATGCTTTACCTGATGGCCTCCGCCGCCGCGCCGGCCATTGGCACCTTCCCGTTTCTGCTGCTGGCCGGGCAGGTGGCGCTGCTCCACCCGCTGATCTTCTGGGCCATTGCTACGCTCTCTAATGTGGCGGTCACGCTGCTGCTGGTCATCATGGCCTACGCCGTCGCCTACTATGGCGTGATCCTGCCAGATCGCGTGATTAAGGCCCGCCTGTTTCAATGGCTCCTGCGTGGCCCGGTGGTGGCCTCGACCGTTCTGGCCGTGCTGTACTTCGTCGGCCGCGTTGGCCCGCAAATCTCAGGCTACGACGCGCGCCTGCTGCCGGTGATCTTGGTGGCCGTGCTGCTGCTGCTGCAATTCATCATCAACCTGGTGCGGCTGCCAATCGAGCGCCGGCTTTTCTACGGGGCCGAACGCGACGAGTTGGGCCGCCTGCAAGCGCTGCAAGAACGCCTGGTGACCTCGGCCGACATGCGCCAATATCTCGAGGCGCTGTTGGCCAGCCTGTGTGACAGCTTGCGTACTCGCGACGCCTTTGTGGTCGGCTTTGACGACACAGGCAAGCTGGCGTACGAGGTCAGTCTGGGGAGCGATGCGCCCACGCGGGCCACGCGCGAACTGCCGCCCTTCACCAGCCTGCGAGTCGTCGAAGGCGCGCCGGCCCGCGCCAACGGCCACGCCGCGCCGCCTAACGAAAGCGGCCTGTTTGAGTGGGGCGACTATCTGGTGGTGCCGCTGCGCGGGCAGGGGCCAGGCGAACCGTTGGGACTGCTGGGTTGGCGGCGGCCGTCGCCCGAGCCGCTGACGACTGACGAGTCGGCGGTGGTGGAATTGGTGACGCACCAGGCGGCGGCGGCGCTTGAAGACCGGCGCTTGCAGAGCGATGTCTTTCTGGCGCTCAACCGGCTGCTGCCGCAGATTGAAGCGGTGCAGCGGCTGCGCGCTTCGGCCCACGCCGGCGGCGGCTCGGCCACGCCCGCGCTCGACGGCGTCATCACCGACCCCGATCTGCCAGCTATGATCAAGAACGCCCTCAGCGATTTCTGGGGCGGGCCAAAATTGGTGAATAGCCCACTGCTTGGCCTGCGCGTGGTCGAGCAGGCGCTGCGCGACCACAACGGCAACGCCGCCAACGCGCTGCGGGCAGTGCTCACGCAAGCTATCGAGCGCATTAAGCCCGATGGCCAGCGCAAGTTCACGGCCGAGTGGATTTTGTACAATATCCTCGAGATGAAGTTTCTCCAAAACCGGCGGGTGCGCGAGGTGGCGCTGCGCCTGGCCGTGTCGGAGGCCGACCTGTACCGCAAGCAGCGGGCCGCCATCGAGCAGGTGACACGCGCGATCGTCTTGATGGAGCAAGAAGCCGCGCAAAATGGCGTCGAATACGTCGCCTCGGGCTAGCCGCATTTCGCTTGGGCCATTTGCTCACCAAATGTTAATCATTCGGCTAAGAATGGCCGAGTGTTTTTCTGCCCCCTACCCAAACGGCCCAGTACCCCAGTTCTACCCATTTGCCTCGATTTGCGCTTAAACGCAGATTTGAGTATCCTAGCGCGACAGCGCCAGTACAATTGAAGAGGGTAACGCAATGAACTCCAATCGGCAGTCCGATTTAAGTGGTGTGCCCGTTGATGAAGGTTGGTGGGCGGCAGTCCTGCAGGAAGAGGAGAGCCACTACACGCCCAAGCGGGGCGGCACCGGCAAGCTTTCTTCTCCGGCCGGCGATCCGACCGCCGATTGGCAGTCGGCCCGCCACTTGTATGAGGTGGACGACCCGATTGAGCTGGAAGTGGTGGGCTACAACCGGGGCGGGTTGTTGGTCGGCTTTCATTCGCTGCAGGGCTTTGTGCCCGCCTCGCACTTGGTGAATTTCCCGAACCAGGTGACTGAAGACGAGCGCATGCTGGCGCTCTCGCGCAAAGTCGGCATGACCCTCAAGCTCAAAGTCATTGAATATGATCCGGCCAAGGGCCGCGTGGTGTTCTCAGAGCGGGCGGCGCAGGCTGGCCCCGGCTCGCGCCAGGCCGTGCTGAATGGGCTGCGGCCCGGCGGGCTGGTCTCGGGTGTGGTCACCAACGTCACCGACTTCGGCGCGTTTGTCGACCTGGGCGGCATCGAGGGCCTGATCCATGTCTCTGAAGTGTCATGGAGCCGGGTCGGCCACCCGCGCGATGTGCTCAACTGCAATCAGACCGTGCAGGTCTCGGTGCTGTCGGTGGACCCCAACCAGGGCCGCGTGGCGCTTAGCCTGAAGCGACTGCGCCCCGACCCGTGGGCCAACGTCGATCAGCGCTATATCTTGGGCCAGGTGATCGAAGGCCTGGTGACCAACGTGGTCAACTTCGGCGCGTTTGTGGGCATCGAAGAAGGCCTGGAAGGTTTGATCCACGTGTCAGAATTGGCCGATGGCCACTTCTTGCACCCGCGCAATGTGGTGCGCGAGGGCGACCATGTGCGCGCCTGCATCGTCAGCATTGACGGACCTGGCCGGCGCTTGGGTCTCAGCCTGCGGCGCATGAACCCCGCGCCCGTTGCCCCGGCCGCCGAGGCCGACGTGACCCCAGCAGGCCTGGGTGCGGCCGAAGCGCAGTTCGCCCCGGCGGCCCAGGTCGAAAACAGCCACTAGGGCGGGCTTGGCACTCACAAAACTGGCGGGCCGAGGCAGGTGACAAAACTGCCTTGGCCCGTTATGATTCAAGGGTCTAGTGTGACCGTGTGATTCTGGTAACGGATTGGTAAAGACTGATGGCTCGCAAATTGACGCCTGAACCACCTCTCCCCGATACGCCGCGCCCACCCGCCGACCCGGCCTTGGCCGGCGCTACGCGGTTGGGTCATCGCCTGCGCAAGCTGTGGCGCGACCTGGGCGCGGTGCTGCTGCTGGCCGCGGCGGTGCTGACGCTCTTTGGCCTGCTGGGCCTCTCCTCCGGCACGCTGCTCGATGCTTGGGCCAATTTCCTGAAGCGCTGGTTTGGCTGGGGCGCAGTGCTCGCGCCGCTGACGGTCGGCTGGATCGCGTGGGTGCAGCTTATCACCCACCTGCGGCATCCGGGCGCGCCCGTGCCCATCCGCTGGTGGCGGGTGATCGCGGCCGAGGGCGCGGCCGTGGCGCTGTTGGGTTTGCTCAACCTCGTCACCGGCTCGAATGTGGCGCTGGCCGACTCGGGCAGCGGCGGCGGGCTGGTGGGCTGGAGCATCGGCTTTGTGCTTTCGCGCGTGCTGCCGCCGCCCACCGATGGCCTGGCGCTGCTGGTGCTCTTCTTGCTCGGCCTGTTCCTGGCGACCGATGTGACTGCCGACCGAATGGGGCGCCTGGCGGCTTGGCTGCAGGGTGGCGGCTTTGCTGACCCGGACGCACCGGCCACCCCACAGGCAGCGCCGCGCTCGCGCCGGAGCGCGGACCCGCCGGCTGGCCGCCCGGCTCCGGCTGAGCCCATGACCACGCGCGACATGGGGCCAGCCCGCAAGCTGAAAAACACGCTGGCGGCGGACGAGCGGGTGCGCGTGCCGGTGCAAAAGGTGAGCGAGCCGCCGAAGGTCAAGGTAAAGCCTAAGCAGCGGGCGGTCACTTTGCCGGGCTTCGAGCTGCTCGACAACAGTGAACAGCGCAAACCTGACCAAAAGCTGATTGATCAGGATGGTTCGCTGATCGTCAAGACACTCAAGGAATTTGGCGTTCCAGTGAGCATCTTGGGGGCGCGCGTGGGGCCGAGCGTGACGCAGTATCAGGTTGAGCCGGGTTTTGTGGACCGGCCCGGCCCGGACGGCGTGAGCAAGCAGTGGAAGGTGCGCGTCGCCCAAATCTCCTCGCTGACCAACGACCTGGCGCTGGCGCTGTCGGCCAACACCATCCGCATCGAAGCGCCGGTGCCGGGGCAGAGCTACGTCGGCATCGAAGTGCCGCACCGCCGCACCTCGACGGTGACGCTGCGGCCGGTGCTCGAAAGCGATGCTTTTCAGAAGATCACTTCGCCGCTGGCGGTGGCGCTGGGGCGCGACGTGTCGGGCGGGCCGGTGGCGGCCGATCTGGTGAAGATGCCGCACCTGCTCATCGCCGGCACGACCGGCTCGGGCAAGAGCGTGCTCATCTCGGCCCTTATCACCTGCCTGGTGACCAACAACACGCCTGAAGACCTGCGGCTGGTGCTGATCGATCCTAAGATGGTCGAGCTGGTACGCTTCAACGGTCTGCCGCATTTGTTCGGCAAGGTCGAGACCG
>JBBRZY010000265.1:0-6779 GCA_038252885.1 Anaerolineales bacterium
CAGCAGCAGCCGCTGCACACCCTCAATCGCGCCCACGTCTAGCCCGCGCGTGGGCTGCATGGCAATCAGCAGCTTGGGTTTGGCCGACAGCTCACGCGCCAAAATCACGCGCTGCAAATTGCCGCCCGAGAGCGTGCGCGCCGCCGTCTGCACGGTCGGGGCCAGAATGCGGTACTCATCCTTGAGCACTTCGGCCTGGTTGCGGGCCGCCAGCCGATTAAGCGACCAACCCTGGGCCACGGGCGCGGTGCGGTACTGCTTCATGATCACGTTGTCGGTGATGCTCAAATTCGGGGCCGAGCCGACGTGCGTGCGGTCTTCGGGCACATGCGACACACCGCGCGCGATGACGGCCTTGACCGAGGTCTGCGTGGTGTCCTCGCCGTGCAGCAGCACCCGGCCCGTGGTGGCGCGCCGCAACCCGGTGATCACCTCGGCTAGTTCGCTCTGCCCGTTGCCGGCCACGCCGGCGATGCCCACGATCTCGCCCGCCCGCACCTTGAGCGAAAAATTGTTCAGGCAGGCCTGGCCCTTGTTGTTGATGGCGTTGACCTGATCGAGCTCCAGCACCACCGCGCCGGCGGGTTGGGGCTTTTTGTGCAAGTCGAAGAGCACCGTACGGCCGACCATCAGCTTCGCCAGTTCGGGAATGCTGGTCTCAGCCGTGGGCAGGCCGGCGGCGGTGACCTTGCCCTGGCGCAGCACCGTCACGCGGTCGGCAATCGCCATGACCTCGTTAAGCTTGTGGCTGATGAAGACAATGGACTTGCCCTGCGCCACCATCGCCCGCAGCGTGGTGAATAGGCCGTCAATCTCTTGCGGGGCCAGCACGGCGGTCGGCTCATCCATAATGAGCACCTGCACGCCGCGATACAGCATCTTGAGAATTTCAACGCGCTGCTGCTCGCCCACCGAGAGCTGCCAAATTTTGGCTTGCGGCGTCACGCTTAAACCAAAGCGCCGGCCCAGCTCGGCAATGCGCTGGTCATACTCGGCCAGGCGCATGATAAAGCGCGGTTGATCTAAACCCAACAGGATATTTTCGGTGACCGATTGCGCCTGGACCAGCATAAAGTGCTGGTGAATCATGCCCAGGCCGGCCGCAATGGCGTCGCGCGGGGAGTTGAAGTTAACCGGGCGGCCGCTGACCAAAATGGTGCCGGCCTCCGGCTTGTATTGGCCAGAGAGCACACTCATCAGCGTGCTCTTGCCGGCGCCGTTTTCGCCGAGCAGCGCGTGCACCTCGCCCGGGCGCAGCTCGAAATCGACGTGGTCGTTCGCCAGCACCCCAGGGAAGCGCTTGACGATGCCGCGCATGGCTACGGCGAGGGGGACTTCGCTCATGGGGCTCCCAGCCCCGCCGCCACGCGCCGGCCGCAGCCGGCCCGTGGGGCGGAGGAGGTGGGGTAAGGAGTTAGTTGCTCAACTCAGGCAGCACGGCAGTAATGCCGTCGGCCCACCAGTAGATGCAGTACGTGCATTCCAGACCCGGCGCGCCGGGCGGGAACTGATCGATGTCGGCCTGCGCGAACTGCTCGCCGGCCGGCACGATGGTCTTGCCGGTGTTGTCGAGAATCGGGCCGCTGAAGACGTCAAAGCGGGTGAACTCGCCGGCCAGCGCCGCCGCCAGGGTGTCGCGGATCATTTGCAGGTCTTCGGCGGGCAACTCGGCCACGCCGGGCTGCAGGGTCTGGCCGTCCATGAAACCGTACAGGCCCATGCCGCCGCTGTCGGCATCGAAGTATTGCCAGCCGGCGGTGTACGTGCCGGCCTGGGTGCCCTTGGCGATCTCGAGGTAAACGGGACCCCAGTTCCAGTAGGGGGTGGTCAGGCAGCCGGCCGCGGTGCAGTTGCCGAACCAGTCGTAATTCACACCGTACTTGCCCTTTTCGGTAGCCACATCGCCGGCGGCCGGGGTATCAGCGCCGGTAAAGACTACTTGCGCACCCGACTGATCGAAGAGCGAGGTCGCGCCGTCGCGTTCCTTGACCGGATCGTGCCAGGTGTTGATCCAGACCACATCCAGGATGCACTCGGGGCAGGTCTTCTTGGCGCCGAGCATAATGGCGTTGCCCAACCGCAGTTCTTCAGGGATGGGGAAGGTGGCCAAGTAGCCGAGGTGCGGGTTGCCGTCCATCTTCGCGCGCGAGCCTGCGACCATGCCGGCGATGTACTTCATAACTTCCATCGCGCCGAACAGGTTGCCGAAGTTGGTGGTGTTGCTCTTGTAGCCGCTGATGTGAATAAACATCTGATCGGGGAATTCTTCAGCCACGGTCGCCATCGGCTCCATGTAGCCAAAGGAGGTGCCGAAGATCAGGTCGAAGCCCTTGCGGGCCAGGCTGCGGAAGACCTGCTCAGAGTCGGCCGTGTCGGGCACAAACTCGATGTAGGCCACGTGCGCGTCGGGCATGTTCGCGGCGATGTATTGCAGGCCCTCAAAGTGGGACTGGCTCCAGCCGCCGTCATCGTGCGGCCCAATCAAAACCATCGCAACATTGAATTTGCCGGCTTCGACATCCGGGATCTGAATACCGGACGTGGCGGCGGTCGGCTCGACCACGGCGGTCGGCTCCACCATGGTGGTCGGATCAACTATGGCAGTCGGCGCAGCCGTGGGCGTCGCGGCGGGCGCACAGGCGGCGAGGAACAGGGAGGCGGCGGTGAGCAAGCTCAGGCCGCGCATCAGACGCTTAACCATTCTAAATCTCCTCCTACTAATTCACGGGCGGGATCAAAGTGCGGGTCCAACTAAGCGGGCGTTGAGTGCGCGGCACCTCCTTTGGCCTGGCGTGGGCCGATGGTCTAAGGCTCGATCCAGGTTCCGGTCTCACCGGCGAGAGCTCGGCCGATGTTCTCGGGGTTGGTAATCAGCGCTTGCCGGCCGCCGCGCTCCAGGTACGAGATCACGGCGTCGATCTTGGGCGCCATGCTGCCTTTGTGGAAGTGGCCGGCGGCCAAATAGTCCTTGGCCTCGGCCAGGGTGAGACGATCGAGCCAACGTTGGTCAGGCTTATTGTAATTCAGAGCGACGCGCTCCACAGCGGTAGAAATGACGAATAAATCGGCTGGAAGGCTGTTAGCCAGCAAGGCCGAGGCGTAGTCTTTGTCGATCACCGCCTCGACGCCCGTCAGCGCGCCGGCCGCGTCGGCCACCACCGGAATGCCGCCCCCGCCCACGGCGATGACGACAAAACCTTGCTGAATCAGGGCAAAAATCGCGTCGCGCTCGAGGATGCGCTGCGGCTTGGGCGAGGCCACCACCCGCCGCCAGCCGCGCCCGGCGTCTTCAACCACACTCCAACCTTCGGAGTGCTGTTTGGCGCGGGCGTCAGCCTCCGACATGAACGAGCCGATGGGTTTGCTGGGCGTCTGAAAGGCGGGGTCGTTCTGGTCTACCAGCACCTGCGTGACCACCGTCACCGGCTGGCGGTCGAGCTTGAGGCGCAGAAATTCGTTGCGCAGCGCCTTCTGGAACATATAGCCAATGGCGCCCTGCGTGTCGGCCCCGCACGAGTCCAGCGGCACTTCGTGCAGCTCGTGCCGCGACAACTCTGACCGGCGCAGGATGAAGCCCACCTGCGGGCCGTTGCCATGCGTGACCACCACATCCCAGCCGTCCGCGATCATGGCGGCGATGTGCCCCATGGACTCGTCGGCGGCGGCGTATTGGTCGCGCACCGTGCGATGCTGCGCATCCTTAATGAGGGCGTTGCCCCCCACCGCGACTACTGCTAGCTTAGTCATTGGCTCACCTCCCGGCCCCACCAACAACACTGCCTGATTTGTTATTTCGTTTTGCTACCCGCGCATCGCCCAATCGGACCCACCACCCCCCAAGACCCTGTCATTTCGAACCCCGCCTCAGGCCGCCGGAACTAATGCAACCTTGTGGCGGGTGAGAAATCTCACCTTCGGTCTTGCGAGGACTATAACTTACAAACAACCCACATCCGACGCCAGCATCAGGCTTGAACCACCGGTGAGTTTTCTCACGCCCGCAACCGATGTGTTACTACGGGCGACTGGTGGGCGTTCGAAATGACATTAATTTGTGCTGTGGCATTTCGAGCCCGCCTCGCCCGCCTGCCTGCTAATTCATCGTCAGCGCCATCACGGCCTTCTGCGCGTGCAGGCGGTTCTCGGCCTCGTCATACACCACCGACTTCGGCCCGTCAATGACTTCGTCGGTCACTTCCAGGTTGCGGTCGGCCGGCAGGCAATGCATATACAGCGCGTCGTCCTTGGTCAAGTCCATGCGGCGCTGATCGGTGATCCACGAGCGGTATTTCTCGATCAGGCTCTTGCCGTCTTCCTTAGCCGTCGTCGTCACCAGCGGCCCCCAACTCTTGGGGTAGACCACATCCGCGTCCTTGAAGGCCTCGTCCATGTTATCGGTCACGTCGAAGCCCACGTGGTGCTTGGCGGCGTTGGCGCGCGCCTGGTCCATGATCTCCGGCATCAGCTTGAACTCCGGCGGGTGCGCCAACACCACGTCGCAGCCGAAGCGCGTCATTTGCAAAATCAGCGACTGCGGCACCGAGATCGGCTTGCTGTACGAGGCGGCGTAAGCCCACGACACCACTACCTTCTTACGGCGCAGGTTGCGGCCGTGCTTCTCTTGAATGGTCATCAGGTCGGCCAGACACTGGAATGGGTGATAAACGTCGCACTGCATGTTCAGCACCGGCACGCGGCTGTGCTGCGCCACTTCGTTGATGTACTTGTTGCCAAACTGCCAGTCGCACTGCCGAATGGCGATGCCGTCGAAGTAGCGACCGAAAATCTGGCCGATCTCTTTGGCCGTGTCGCCGTGCGAGATCTGCGTGGTCTGCGAGTCGATGAAGGCCGCGTGCCCGCCCAATTGGGCCATGCCGGCCTCGAACGAGCCGCGCGTGCGCGTGCTGGTGAAGAAGAAAAGCAGCGCCAGCGTCTTGTCGCGCAGGATGGCGTGCGACTCGCCCAGGGCGCGCTTGCGCTTCAGGTCCCAGGCCACATCGAGCACGGTTTCCACTTCTTCGCGGCTGAAATCGAGATCGCCGATCAGGTCACGACCCCGCAAGTTGGTTTGCATACGCTGCTCGTCTCCTGTGAGTGGCTATTCGGCCGGGCCGCTCGCCCACGCCAACCTAATTATAGTCCGAGCACCAGCTTTGGCTCATGCCAGCAGTTCGCGCGCCAGGCGGTTGTGCTGTTCGATGACACGGGGCAAGTCAATCGTGGTCAGTTGGCCCTGGCGCACGATCACGCGCCCGTTGACCACGGTGTAGTCGGCCTGCTGCGGCGCGCAAAACACCGTGGCGGCCACCGGGTCGTGCAGCCCACCGGCGTAGGCCAGCCGGTCGAGTTTGAGGGCGAAGAAGTCGGCGCACATGCCAGGGGCCAGCGCGCCGATGTCGTCGCGGCCCAGCACCGCCGCACCACCGAGCGTGGCGTGCTCCAGCGCCTGACGGGCGGTGAGCGCGGCCGGGTCGCCCAGCACGCGCGCCAGCAGCAGCGCCTGCCGCGCCTCGGCCAGCATATGCGACGAGTCGTTGCTGGCCGAGCCATCGACCCCCAGCCCCACGTTGACGCCGGCCGCCCGGTACTTGCGCAGCGGCGCGATGCCCGACGCCAGCCGCATGTTCGATGACGGACAGTGCGCCACGCCGCAGCCGGTCTCGGCGTAGCGCGCGATCTCGGCGTCGTTCACATGCACCGAGTGCGCGAACCACACGTCTGGGCCGACCCAGTCGAGCGTTTCCATATAGGCCACCGGGCGATGGCCGAACAGCTCCAGGCAGAAGCGCTCCTCGTCCAGCGTTTCGGCCAGGTGCGTGTGCAGATGCACGCCCAACGACCGGGCCAGCGCCGCGCTCTCGCGCATCAGGTCGGCCGACACGCTGAAGGGCGAGCACGGCGCCACCACGATCCGCAGCATCGCGCCCGGCTGGGGCTGGTGATACTGCTCAATCAGCCGCTGCGTGTCGCGCAGGATGAAATCTTCGCGCTCGACGACGCGGTCCGGTGGCAGCCCGCCCTGGCTCTCGCCCAGGCTCATCGAGCCGCGCGAGGCGTGGAAGCGCACGCCGATCTCGGTGGCGGCCTGAATTTCGTCGTCGAGCCGGCAGCCATTGGGGTAGATGTAGAGGTGGTCGAATGCCGTCGTGCAGCCGGAGAGCGCCAGTTCGGCCAGCCCAGTCAGAGTGGAGATGTAGATGGCCTCGGGCGTCAGGTTGGCCCAGATGGGGTAGAGCGTCTTGAGCCAGTCGAACAGCACGGCGTCTTGCGCGGCCGGCACGGCGCGGGTGAGGGTTTGGCACAGGTGATGGTGGGTGTTGACCAGCCCCGGCAGCACGATGTGGCCGCTCAGGTCGAGCACCTCATCGGCGCTGGTGGGCAGGTCGGCGCTGGGGCCAACCTGCTCAATCCGGCCGTCGCGCGCGAACAAGCCGCCCGCCGCGATCTCGCGGCGCTGAGCGTCCATGGTGACCAGCAGGGTGGCGTTGCGAATCAGCAGGGTAGCCATCGTGTCGCTCAGATGCGCGCTTCGGTTAGTTGGGGCTCAACCCAACCAGCGGTAAGTAAACCCAATTTTTCGCGGCCAACAGCTTGGTGAGCGTGTAAGTATCAATCACGCTGCCGGCCACGTTCACGAACTGAAACGTAATGGCGGTCGGGCTGGCGACAATCAGCATGGCGCCGTGCTGCGCCGCATAGGTGATCTGGCTGCCGGCGATGGGCGGGCCGACCGGGTACAGGTCGCGGCCGCCGGTGCCATCCACGAAATATACCAGGCC
>JBBRZY010000266.1:0-6774 GCA_038252885.1 Anaerolineales bacterium
ACCCCTGCCGCTGCTTGAATCGAAAAGGAAAGCCCATGACCCCCAACCCCTGGCTCCGCCCCAACCGCCCACTCGCCATCTCGCACCGAGGCTACAGCACCCACTATCCCGAAAACACGCGCCTGGCCTACGAGCAGGCTGTGGCCTTGGGCTGCGAGATGATCGAGTGCGATGTCAACATCAGCAAGGACGGCGTGCTGGTGATGATGCACGACTACAAGCTCGACCGCACCACGACCGGCAGCGGCAAGGTCAGCGACCACACCTTGGACGAATTGCAGCGGCTCGACGCGGGCGTGAAGTTCAACCCGCAGTTCGCCGGCACGCGCATCCCGACCACCGAAGACACCCTGCGCTACTACCGCGAAGCCGGCATCTACGGCTGCTTTGAGGTCAAGGGCGCCGATGAGGCCGAAGCCAAGCGCGTGGCCGAAGCCCTGGTAGACCTGTTCGTCAAGCACGACGCGCTCGACTATGCGCTGATGAGCAGCTATTGGCACGCCGCGATGACGGTCGGCCGCGCCAAGGCGCCGGAGCTGATGATCGCCCCCGAGCGCCTGCCCGACGACGGCCCGCCCGACTCGCCCGAGGCCGTCCGACAGGCGCGCGCGCTGAACTCGAACGTGCTGCAATACCAATACACCGTGCTCAACCAGGAAGTGATGAACGACCTGCACGCCGCCGGCCTGGCCGTGTGGTCGTGGACCACGAACACCGAACAGAGCATGTTAGACAGCCTCGCCTACGGGGCCGACGCGCTGATGGGCGACGACATCCGCCTGATGGTCGAGGTGCTCGACCGCGAGCGCCCCCGCCCCGCCGCCTAGCCAGCGCCCCGCCATGCGCATTACCCGCCTTCAGGTCTACAAAGTCAACCTGCCGCTGGTGGCCGGCTATCGCTGGGCGCCAGGGGTGTATTGGGGCGCGACCAAGGGCCTGGTGGCCGTGGGGACCGACGCCGGCCTGACCGGCTGGGGGGAGGTCGCCACACCCGAACTGGCCGACCTGGTCGAGGCCGAGTTGGCCCAGCCGTTGATCGGCCTCGACCCGTTCGACCTGGAAGATTGCAGCCGCCGCTGCCTGCCCGAAATTCGCACGCTCAAGAACACGCACGACGACAGCCTGATCCGCGCCTTTGGCGGCATTGAGATCGCGCTGTGGGACCTCAAGGGCCAGGCGCTGGGTCTGCCCATCTACCAACTGCTGGGCGGCGCGGCGCGCACCACGCTGGGCGTCTCGGAGTATTTTGCCCTTAGGGTGCCCGGCCCGAGCGAGGCCGGCGAGTCCACGCCACTGGAGGTGGCCCGCTACTGCGCTCGCATGCGCGAGACCTACGGCTCCACGCTGTTCGAGGGCAAGCTGGGCGTCCTAGACCTGGAGACCGAGGTCCAGATGGTCAAGGAAATTCGCGCCGCCATCGGGGCCGACGCCACGCTGCGGCTGGACGCCAACATGGCCTGGCCGCTCAACACCGCCCGGCGCGCGCTGGCCCTGCTAGAGCCGTACAACATCGCCAACATCGAAGACCCGGTCGGCAGCTACTTTGATATGGCCAAGCTGCGCCAGCACAGCGCCATCCCGTTCAGCAGCCACGTGCCCGACCTGCGGCTGGCGGTAGAGTTGGGCGTCCCCGACACACTGGTGCTCAACGTCACCCGGCTGGGCGGCCTGCGCGAGACGATCAAGTTCATCGGCGCGTGCGAGACGATGGGCGTGGGCTTCTGGTTCTACAGCGGCGAGACCGCCATTGGCACGGCCGCCTACATGCAGTTGGCGGCGGCCCTGCCCTACCTCGACCAGCCCGGCCAAAGCCTGCTGCGCTGGTACGCCGACGACGTCGTCACGCCGCTGCTCGAACCGCACCACAACCAACTGCCCATCCCCACCGGCCCCGGCCTGGGTGTGACGGTGGATGCCCAGGCGCTGGACCGCTGCCGCCAGCGCTACGAGCGCGACGGCACGCTGCCGCAATTGGGCGAGCCCGGCCAGACCCACCACCGGCGCTTTCCGGCGCAATAGGCGCGCCAAGACCGATGAGCGTGGGCCGGGTTTACCCACCCGAGGGGCGCTGGTACACCGACCCGCAAACTGGGCGGCCGGTGCGCCAACTGACATCGGTCGGCCACAACTATCACCTGTACTTCTACAACCCCACCGTCACGCCCGACGGCCGCGCCCTGGTCTTCTACTCCGAGCGCACCGGGCTGACCAACCTCTTCCGGCTAGACCTGGCGAGCGGCGCGAGCGTGCAACTGACCGACGCCGCCGATGTGCGAGCCGAGTATTGGCCCTTCACGCCACCCATCCGGGGCGTGGGGTCGTGCCTGGCCGCGCTGGGCGACGAGGGCCGGCGGGTGTTCTACTTCGAGGGCAACGAACTCAAGTCGGTGCATCTGGAGAGCCTCGAGGCGCAGCATGTGCTCACCGTGCCGGCCGACCGCCGGCCCTCCATGCTGCACGCCAACGCCGACACGCTGGTCTTCGCCACCTGGGACGAGGCGCTCTTCAGCGACCGAGCGCGCCGCGCCTATGCCGGTGAGAAGTTCCCTGACGACGCCTTCTTTCAGCAGACCACCAGCACAATTACCCGCGTTGATCTGCGCACCGGCCTGGCCGAGGAAGTGCTGCGTTTACCCAACTTCTGGATTAACCATGTGCTGGTCCACCCCACCCAGCGCCACCGGCTGCTGTTCTGCCATGAGTTCACCCACGCGCACGACCGCCTCTGGCTGCTCGACACCGACACCGGCCAGTGCGCGCCCGTGCCCGGCCAGCCGGCCGACGAGTGGATCGAGCACGAATTCTGGAGCGCCGACGGCGAACGGCTGTGCTTTCATGGCGGCTGGGACGGCGACGACACGCGCGCCTACTGCGGCTGGTGCGACCCGGCCGGGACGACCTACACCCGTTTTGGGCATCACACCCCCGGCCGCGTGTACGCCCACTACAGCCTGCACCCCGGCGGCCAGGCGATGGTGACCGACGGCGAGGCGTGGCCCGGCTGTATCTCGCGCGTGGAATTGAAAGACGGCCGGCAGGAATTTACCGTGCTGTGCCGCCACGACAGCGAGGAGCCGGAAGAGGATCAGCGCGCCCACCCGCACCCATCGTTCACGCCCGACGGCCGGCAGGTGGTCTTCACGGCCAACCACGACGGCGTGAGCCAGGTGTATATGGTGGCGTGGGACGCGCCGGCCGATGAGTGACCCCGGCGACTACCTGCCGCCGCTGGACTTCAGCATCGCGGCCTACACCGGCTGGACGCGCGCCCACTGGGTGGCCGTGCTGGCGCGCGTGACCGATGGCTTTGCACACCGCGCGGCCCTCAGCGGCTCACCGGCCCGCGCGCTGTACCCCGACGACCACGCCGGCCACACCGACGCCGTCAACGGGCTGGAGTCGTTCGCGCGGCTGGCGCTGATCTGGGGCGCGTGGCTGCGCAACCCGGCCAACCCGGCGCTGCTCAACTTCCAGGGCCGCGACCACGACCTGCCTGCGCTGCTGCGGCAGGGGCTGGTCGAAGGCACCGATCCCAAATCGCGCTGGTATTGGGGCGACATCGGCCACTTGGATCAGCGCATTGTCGAGTGCGCGTGCCTATCCATCGGCGTGGGGCTCAGCCGCGCGCGCGTGTTCGCGCAGCTAAGTAACGCCGAGCAGGCGCAGGTGATTGGTTGGTTGGCGCAGGTGGATGGCAAGGGCACCTACCCCGACAACTGGGTGATGTTCCCCGCCATGAGCCAGGCCGTGCGGCTGCGGATGGGCCACCCCGCGCCGGAGGCCGACCTGCGCCGCCGCTTGGAGCACATGGCGGCCTTCTATCGCGGCGATGGCTGGTACGCCGACGGCCCCGGCGACGAGTACGACCTGTACAACGCCTGGATGTTCGGCGGCCACTACCTGCTATGGGCCTGGCTCGACGGCGACCGCTTCCCTGACCTGCGCGACCAAATTCTCCAGCGGGCGCGCAGCTTCCTGGCGGCGTTTCCTCATTTCTTCGGTGCCAACGGCAGCTATGTGCCGTGGGGGCGCTCGCTCGGGTCGCGCTTTGGCGCGCTGATTGCGGTGGCGGTGGGCCACGCGCTGGGCGTGGCCCCCGGCGAGGCGGGGATGCTGCGGCGGCTGTCCAGCGGCAATCTCAAGTATTACTATGAGCGCGGGTTGTTCCACCCAACCGAGCACTATCTGACGCAGGGGGTGCACGGCCCCAACGCGCTGGCGATGGAGCGCTATGTGTCGCCGGGGTCGCCCAACAGCGCGCTGGCGGGGATGCTGGCGCTGACCTTCGACGCCGCCGACCCGTTCTGGACCGCGCCTGAAGCGCCGCTGCCGGTGGAGCGTGGCGACTTCGAGTTGGTGCTGCCGACGCCGGGCTTCATGCTCAGAGGGCGGCAGGCCACGGGCCAGGTGCTGCTGCTGAACAGCCGCGCCGGCCAACCCGACCCGCACTACGCGGCCAAGTATGGCAAGCTGGTCTACAGCACGCACTTTCCCTTCAATGCGGTGGCGGTGAATGGCGGCTTCGCGCCCGACGCGATGCCGGCCCTGACCGCCGACCCTCGCCAAGCAAGGGCAGGCGGCCGCCACTTCGGCCATCGCGTGTTGACGCAGCGCAGCGGCGCGGCCCCCGGCTTAGTCTGGAGCCAGTTCGACCAACTCGTGGACGACGAGCCGCAGGCCATGTGGACGGCGGTGCTGCTGTGGGGCGACGTGCAGGTGGTGCTCACCGCCGTCCACCCTACCCTGCCGGTAATGGTCTATCACGCACCGGCCGCGCTTGGGTGCGAGCGCCCCGCCGCCCTCGTGCGCCGCTCAGACGCAGCCGCCGGTTGGGAGTACGCCGAGGCCGAGGGCCGCGCCGTCGCCATCGCGCGGGTGCTCGGCTATGACGCACAGCAGCCCAGCGCGCCGTTCCTGGGCCGCTCGACCCTCAACCTGGCCTACCCCTACGCTGAGCAGCCGCTGGTGCATGAGGCGCAGGCCAGCGTGGCCCCGCGCCGCCTGGCGAGCCTGGCCCTGGCCCGCCCCGCGCCGTTTGACCCGGCGGCTGAGTTGGCGGGCTTCACCGTCGCCGCCGAAGCCAATGGCCCGTTCCGCGTGATCGGCCCGGATGGGGCCAGAGCCATGGTGAGCCTGGACGGCCGTGCGCCGGCCGCCTACATGCTGGGCGCGACCAGCTTCTACGGCGCGGCGCTGCGCTATGCGCGGCTGCTGCCCAACCGGCGCGGGTGCAGCGGCCTGGGCGTCGTGCGCGTGGCAGGCATGGTCACATTCGACGCCCCCGCCACGTTCAGCCTCGAACGCCAGCCGGACGGCGCGGTGCACTTGACCACTGACCTGGGCGCGGTCATTGACCCGGCCTGGCTTGGTGCGAAGCCAAGCAGCATCGAAGCGCGCACGCTGGCCGGCGAGTGGGAAGCGGTGCCGGAATGCTCTAGCGCGGTCGTGCGCGCGTGGCAGCAGCGCACCGAGCGGACGTTGGTTGAATTTCGGATACGGTAGGCTGCAACATCGCACAAAGTGAGGGTGATAATTTTTACGTGTCTAATGCGCGCGAGGGAGAGGGGGAGGCGAACGAGGGACGGGGAGGCGACTAGTAGAGGTGGATGTGATCGGGACGAGATTAGACGACTCATAGAATCCCCTCCGCGCGTTGTGCGTTGAGCGCGCGGGCGCTCTACCCGCGATTAGGTAAAGGGATGTTGTGATGGACTATGTGATTGGTTGTGACGTCGGCTCGCAGAGCACTAAGGCGCTCGTGGTGGCGTTGGACGGCACACTGGTGGGCGAGGCGGCCGTGGGCTACGGCATTGACTACCCGCAGCCGGTGTGGGCCGAGCAGCCGGTCGAGCGCTGGACCGACGCGCTGACCCTGGCCATCCAGCGCGTGCTGGCCGAGACCGGCGTGGCCGCCGCGCAGGTGCGCGCCCTGGGCCTGGCCAGTCAAGTGGAGGGCGTTGTGGCGATTGACGCCGCCGGCCACGCGCTGCGCCCGGCCATCATCTGGATGGATAAACGGGCCTCGGCGCAATGCCAGGCGGCGCGCGAAGTCATCAGCGACGAGGCGGCGTTTGCGCTGACCGGCCTCAACCTCGACCCCAGCCACGTCGCCCCCAAAATGCGTTGGATCGTGGACCACCAGCCGGAGATCGCCGCCCGCACCGCCTACTGGCTCCAGCCCGGCAGCTACCTGGCCTACTTTTTGACCGGCGAGCTGGCGATTGACTACTCTAACGCCTCGGCCTCGCTGCTGCTCGACATCCGCACGCGCAACTGGTCGCCGGCGATGTGCGCCGCGTTTGGGCTGGACCTGGCCCAACTGCCGCCCGTGCGCCCAGCCACTGACCGGCTGGGCACGCTGCGCCCGGCGCTGGCCGCCCAGCTTGGTTTGCGCCCAGAGACGCTGGTGGTGGTCGGCAGCGGCGACGAGCACGCCGCCTGCCTGGGGGCCGGCGTGGTGCGCGCCGGGCTGATCGGCGACATCGCCGGCACGTCTGAGCCAGTGTGCGCGGCGCTGCCCGGCCCGGCTTTCGACCCGCTGCGGCTGATCGAAACGCACTGCCATGCCGACCCGGCGCTGTGGCTGCTGGAGAACCCCGGCTTCGTCTCGGGGGCCAACTACCGCTGGCTGCGCGACAACTTCGCGCCCGACGAGGTGCGCGCGGCGGCCGGCGGCGGCCCGAGCGCCTACGCCCAACTCGACCAACTGGCGGCGGCGATTCCCCCCGGCGCGGAGGGGCTGGTGTTCCTGCCGACGCTGATGGGCACCACCAC
>JBBRZY010000267.1:0-6752 GCA_038252885.1 Anaerolineales bacterium
CAGCATCTTCGTCAACCCGACGCAGTTTGGGCCGCACGAAGACCTCAGCCGCTACCCGCGCGACCTGGGGCGCGACCTGGCGCTGCTGGAGCCGTTGGGCGTGGACCTGGTCTGGACGCCGCCGGCGGAAGCGATGTACCCGCCCGACTTTCAGACCTGGATCAACGTGGAGCAGGTGAGCGCACCCTTGGAGGGCAAGCAGCGCCCCGGCCACTTTCGCGGCGTCGCGACCGTCGTCGCCAAGCTGTTCAACGCCTTCACGCCCGACCGCGCCTACTTCGGCCAGAAGGACGCTCAACAAGTCGTCGTCCTGCGCCGGATGGTGCGCGACCTGAACTTCCCGGTCGAAATCGTCACCTGCCCGATCGTGCGCGAGCCGGACGGCCTGGCGCTGAGCAGCCGCAACGTCTACCTCAACCCGGCCGAGCGCACCGCCGCCACCGTGCTCAACCGGGCGCTGCTGGCGGCCCAAGCGGCCTACACCGCCGGCGAGCGCGACGCGGACGCGCTGCGGGCCATCGTCAGCGCGGCGCTGGCGGCCGAACCGCTGGCGCGCGAGGAATACGTCTCGGTCGCTCAACCCGCCAGCCTGGCCGAGTTAGAAACCGTGGGCGCGGAGGGCGCGCTGCTGTCGCTGGCGGTGCGGGTCGGCAAGACCCGCCTGATTGACAACCTGCTGTTGGGAGTGTCCTGAACATGCTGCTTACCATTGACATCGGCAACACCAACGTCACGCTTGGCCTGTATGAAGGCGAAACGCTCGGCCCGCGCTGGCGGCTGGCCACCGACCACCAGCGCATGGCCGACGAGTACGGCATCCTGCTCACCAGTCTGCTGGCGCACGCCCAGCTCGACCCCGCCCGCATCCACGGCATCGCGCTGGCGTCGGTCGTGCCGCCGCTGACAGCCGTGTTCGGGCAGGCCTGCGAGACCTTCTTGGGCCAGGCCCCGTTTGTGGTGGATGCCGGCGTGAAGACCGGCGTGCGCATTCGCTACGAGCCGCCCAAAGGCGTCGGCGCAGACCGCGTGGTAGACGCCGCCGCCGTGCAAAAACTGTACGGCGGCCCGGCCTGCGTGGTCGACCTGGGCACCGCCACCACCTTCGACGCGATCTCGGCCGACGGCGACTACCTGGGCGGCGCGATCGCCCCCGGCATCGGCATCGCCGCCGACGCGCTGTTCCAGCGCACCTCCAAGCTCACCAAGGTCGACCTGGTGCGCCCGCCCGCCGCCATCGGCCGCAACACCGTGCACGCCATCCAGTCGGGCCTGATCTTTGGGCATGTGGGCATGATCGAGGGCATGGTGGCGCGCTTCCGGGCCGAGCTGGGGCCGGACATGAAGGTCATCGCCACCGGCGGGCTGGCCAGCCTGCTCGCCAGCGAGACCAAGTGCTTCGACATCATCGCGCCCTGGCTCACCCTGGATGGGCTGCGGATTGTGTGGGAGCTGAACCACAAGCCGAAGGGGGAGGTTGGCATGGCCGCACCGGGTGGTTGACCATCAAGGGCCCGGCGGTTGAAACCGCGGCTGAACATCGCGAAGCCCGCCTACGCGGGCTGGGAACGGTGAGGTCGGTCTTCGTTACGTGGTAAGGGCCAGGTGGAGGGATAGGCGATGCGCTCGCCACTTGCGAAACTTTACGTACACGCGGTGTGGGCGACGTGGGACCGGCTGCCACTGATTACGCCCGAACTGGAGCCTCGGGTCTATGGGGAAATCGTGGAGAAGGCTCGTACGCTCAGGACTTTAACGCTGGCCGTTGGTGGAATGCCAGATCATATCCATCTATTGGTGCGGCTGCCGACTACGTTGTCGGTCGCCGAACTGCTCAAAGGGGTCAAGGGCTCGTCGTCACACTTGGTCGCCCAATTGATCATGCCAAATGAGTTCTTCAAGTGGCAAGGGGCCTATGGCGCTTTCACCCTGGCTGAAGCCGAGGTCAACCGTTGTATCGACTACATTCGAGGCCAAAAGCAGCACCACGCCGAAGGCCAGCTCGATGCCCAGTGGGAACAGGTTGAAACGACCGATACCGATGAACCTACCTAACTACCAATTGTCTGCTACCGGCTGGCCATCTACCCCAGCCTCGTGCCTCCGCACCCCTTCCCAGCCCGCGCAGGCGGGCTTCGCTATGTTCAGCCGCGATTTCAATCGCCGGGGCCGGATATCGCTGACCCCCATGCATCGGCCTGACTAACTATGGACCCCCTCCCCCTCTTCCTCAACAAGAAAATCGTCCTTGGCGTCACCGGCTCGATTGCGGCCTACAAGGCGGCCGATCTGGCCTCCAAGCTGCACCAGGCCGGCGCGCAAGTTGATGTGATCCTGACCGAGGCGGCGGCCAAGTTCGTCACGCCGCTGACCTTCCAGTCGGTCACTGGGCGGCCGGCGCGCACCGATCTGTGGGCTGCCAGCGCCGAGGCGCACATCGCGCACGTGGCCTTGGCCGAACAGGCCGACCTGCTGCTGATCGCGCCCGCCACCGCCGACACGCTCGCCAAGCTGGCCCACGGCCTGGCCGACAACCTGCTCACCGTCACGGCCCTGGCGGCGCGCTGCCCGGTGCTGGTGGCCCCCGCCATGGACGGCGGCATGTTCGGCCACGCCGCCACCCAAGCCAACCTCGAAACGCTGGCGGCGCGCGGCGTGCTCGTGCTCGGCCCAGCCGAGGGGCGCATGGCCTCTGGGCTAGTCGGGTTGGGCCGGATGTTGGAGCCGCAAGAACTATTCAGCCACGTGCGGCTGGCGCTGGCGCGCGGCGGCCCGTTGGCCGGACGGCGGCTGGTGGTCTCGGCCGGCGGCACGCAGGAGCCAATTGACCCGGTGCGCTTCATCTCTAACCGCTCGTCCGGCAAGCAGGGCTACGCGCTGGCCCAGGCCGCGCTCGACCGGGGCGCGCAGGTGACGCTCATCACCACGCCAACCGCCCTGCCCTACCCGGCCGGGGCCGACGTGGTGCCGGTGCACACCGCGCAGGAGATGGGCGAGGCCGTGCTGCTGGCCAGCGCCACGGCCGATGCCCTGCTGATGGCGGCGGCCGTGGCCGACTTTCGGCCGGCGACGGTGGCCGCGCACAAGCTCAAGAAGACCGCTGTGCCGCAAATTGTGCTCGAAAAGACGGTGGACATCCTTTCGGCCGTGGCCGATGCCCGCGCACAGTCGCCCACCCACCGGCCGACCGTGCTGGTCGGCTTCGCGGCCGAGAGCCAGAACCTGCTCGACAACGCCCGCGACACGGTCACCCGCAAGCGCCTGAACCTGATCGCCGCCAACGATATCAGCGCTGACGATGCGGGCTTTGGCGTTGACACCAACCGCGTCACGCTGATCGACAGCGCCGGCGGCGTCGAGGCGCTGCCGCTGCTGACCAAGGCCCAGGTGGCCGACGCCATCATCAACCGCGTCGAGCAGTGGCTGGCCCCGCAGTCGTGGTAGCCCAACCGCCCGCCTGGCGCGACGCCATCACCGACGTGCCAGGCCTCCTGGTCGGGCACGCGGACGATCGCGCAGCGCTCACCGGCTGCACAGTCATCCTGTGCCCGGCTGGGGCCGTGGGCGGCGTGGACCAGCGCGGCGGCGCGCCCGGCACCCGCCAGATCGACGCGCTGCGGCCGGTGCACCTGGTGCAGAAGGCCCACGCTGTGATGCTGGCCGGCGGCTCGGCCTTCGGGCTAGACGCCGCCACCGGCGCGATGCGCTGGCTGGAAGAGCACGGCCACGGCTTCGACGTGCGCGTGGCGCGTGTGCCGATTGTTCCAGCCGCCATTTTGTTCGACCTCGGCATCGGCCGCGCCGACGTGCGCCCCGACGCCGAGATGGGCTACCGCGCCTGCCTAGCCGCCACGGTCGACCGGCCGGCGGAGGGCAACGTGGGGGCCGGCATGGGCTGCACGGTGGGCAAGGCGCTCGGGCCGCAGTTCGGCATGAAGGGCGGGCTGGGCACGGCCAGCGTGGACTTGGGCAACGGCCTGGTGGTCGGCGCGATCGTGGCCGTCAACGCTTTCGGCGACGTGCTGGACGAGCGCGGCGAGATTTTGGCCGGCTGCCTGGTGCCGGGGACCGAGCCGCCGCGCTTCGCCGACGCCCTGGCCGTCATGCGGGCGCGGGCCAGTGAGCCGCCCCCCACCACTGACGCCCTGAAAGAACTAGGACAGGCTGACCGCTTCGGCACCCCGCCGGCCGAAACCAGTCACACCGTCATCGGCGTGGTGGCCACCAGCGCCCTGCTCACCAAGGAAGAGGCCAATAAAGTGGCCCAAATGGCACACGCCGGGCTGGCGCGGGTCATCCGCCCGGCTCACACCATGTTCGATGGTGATACAATCTTCGCCCTGAGCACGGGCGCGGTGCCCGGCGAGGTCAATCTGGTGGGGGCGTACGCGGCCGAAGTGCTGGCCCGCGCCATCCTGCGCGGCGTGCGCGCCGCCGACCCTGTGCCAGGCTGGCCGGCCGTTAAGGGCCGCGCCTAAACGCCCACCACCAACCGGGGGCTACCGGGAGAACTGCTTATGCTGCAACTCTGGACCGACTATGGCTTTTGGCTGTGGGCCTTGACCACCCTGCTGGTGGTCGTGGCGCTGGCCTGGCTGGCCTATAACACCTTCTCTGCCCAGGGCGACTCGAACGCCGACGCCGACAGCCCCGACGCGGCGCTGCTGGCCGCGCTGGAAGAGCGCGTCACCGGGCTGGCCGAGGCCGCCCCGCACATGCAGGCCACCCTCGGCCGCACGCTGCAGTATGTGGGGCTCACGCGCTACGCCGACGGCAGCGGCGCGCAGGCCTTCTCGCTCGCCATCAGTAACGCGCGCGGCGACGGCTTCGTGCTGTCGTCTAGCGTGCGCGGCGGGCTGAGCGCCAAGCCGCTCAGTCGCTGGGCCTCCAATCAACCGCTGAGCATGGAAGAGCAGTCAGCCATCGAGCAGGCCCGCGGCGTTCAAGAAAAGGGCTAGAACTTTTGTTCTATCCTTCACATTGACAACCTCCCCTAAGCTGGTAAACTTCGACCCTAGCAGGCACTTGGGGTACAGAATATGCGGGGGCACGTCGGGTAACTCCCTTGGGAGGTTGGATGTTCACTTTTAAACCTGCGGTGAAGAGTGAGGCCAACGGCAAGAGCGCCACTGGCGACGGGAACGTCAACGAGCACGCACTCACCAAGCCGCCGGCGGCCGAGCAGACCAGCGCTACGGCTGCGCAAGCGAGCAACAACAGTAACGGTCAGGCCGCCGCGTCACGCGGCCATGGCCTCGCCAGTTGGTTGGGGTTGGCCGGCAACGGTCACAACCACGCCGGCGCGCGCCCGCAGATCCGCAAAGACAACCACAACGGCCACAAGATCGACAGTGTCATCGGCCCTGGGATTCACTTCAAAGGGACGCTGACCGGGGCCGGTAGCCTGCGAATTGACGGCACGTTTGACGGCACGATCAACATTCAAGGGCCGCTGCTAATTACGGATGGCGCGAAAGTCACGGCGGAAGTGCGCGCCGGCGCGGTGTCAGTCGGCGGCAGCCTGAAGGGCAACATCTACGCCAGCAAGGTCGAAATTCTCTCGACCGGGCGCGTGTGGGGCGATCTGGTGACCACCGCCTTCGCCACCGAAGAAGGCGCCTTCCTGCGCGGGCAAGTGCGCATGGAAGACGATGTGCCGTCGCCTCAGCCCGAGCCTGAGGCGGCCCCGGCCCTCAAGACCGAAACGGCTCCACTGGGGCTTTAGCGCCCACGACAGTCTCTAACCAAATTTTGCAATTGTTAATCCGGGCCAGTCCACTGAGTGGGCTGGCCCGGACTTTTTTCGTCGGCACTGACAAATGGCTGCGTTCTAACCGACGCCGGCCGATTGTTAGAACACCGCCCCGCCCTACGTGTGCCCCTGCACCGGGTGCGGCTGGTACAGCGCTTCGAGCGACTGGCGCTCGTCGGCCGAGAGCTTGACATCCACGGCGGCCAGGGCGTCTTCGAGGTGCTGCGGCTTACTGGCCCCGACGATGGGCGCGGTGACGCCCGGCTGGTGTAATAACCAGGCCAGCGCCACCTGCGCCCGGGGCAGGCCACGCTGGGCGGCGACTTCGCCCACCCGATCCACGAGGTCCAGGTCGTTGTCACCCGTGTATAGGCGGCGCGTGTAGTCGTCCGTGCGGGCGCGGGCGGTCGACCCGGCCTCGGCGGCCGTGCGCGCCGCCGGGCGGGCCAGCAAACCACGCGCCAGCGGGCTCCACGGGATCACGCCAATGCCCTCCGCCCGGCACAGCGGCAGCATCTCGCGCTCTTCCTCGCGGTAGAGCAGGTTGTAGTGGTTCTGCATCGAGACAAACCGGCTCCAGCCGTGGCGCTCGGCCAGGTGCAGCGCCTGGGCGAACTGCCAGGCATACATGCTGGAGGCGCCCAGGTAGCGCACCTTGCCCATCCGCACCAGGTCGTTCAGCGCTTCCAGCGTCTCCTCGATGGGCGTGTCCGGGTCATAGCGGTGGATTTGGTACAGGTCCACATAGTCGGTGCCCAGGCGGCGCAGGCTGGCATCGATGGCGCTGAAGATGTGCTTGCGCGACAGGCCGCCCTGGTTGGGCTTCTCGTTCCAGGCGAAGAAGACCTTGGTCGCCAGCACCACCTCGTCGCGCTGGGCGAAGTCGCGCAGGGCGCGGCCGGTGATCTCCTCGCTGACGCCATTCGAGTAAGCATCGGCCGTGTCGAAGAAGTTGATACCGGCCTCCAGCGCCCGCTGCACGTACGGCCGGCTTTCGGCCTCC
>JBBRZY010000268.1:0-6731 GCA_038252885.1 Anaerolineales bacterium
CTAACCGGGCGGGCTGCCTCACACCACGAGGCGGCCCGCCCGGTATTGTTTGCCACCCACTCACATCCTTCAACAATCCCCCTGAGTCCCCCGAGTCCCCAGCGCAGCAAGTCCCCCGAGTCCCCAGCACTAGCGTTCCGCGAACGTCACCTCCGGGTATCCGTCCCGCGCCACCGCGCCGACGCCCTTCAAGTAGAAGTCAAAGCACCCCACCAGATAGTCCGTGATGATCTGCATCCCGCGCTCGCCGTTGATCGGCCCCTTGAAGCCCAGCGCCGGGGCCAGCGGCGTCAGCAGCGGCAGCATCGTAAAGTCGTAATGCTTCGTCCCGGCAATCGTCATCACATAGGCGTCGCCGCTGCTCGCCGCCAGCAGCGTGTCGAGCCGCGCGTCGTTCACAGCCGTGGACCATGCCGCGCTGCGCATCGCCAGAAACGGCTGGCTCAACCCGGCCGCCAGGGTCGCGTCCGGCACCGGCCCCAGCCAGGCGTCCATCCCCAGCGCCGCCCGGCAGCGCGCGTCGGCCGCGCACATCACCACCGTCGCCCCGCCGCCGGTCGAGTGCCCATACACCCCCACCCGGCTCAGATCGAGCTTGCCCGCCAACGGGCTGGGGATCGTGCCATCGTTGATCAGCGCCAGTTGATCGAGCGTATAGCTCAGGTCGGCGGCGTAGGTCGCCTCGAGTTGCTCGGTCGCCGACTGGTAGGCATCATCCCCCACCACCTCCGCGTCCGGCAGCGCGTCCGGATTGTTCACGGCCACCTGCCCGTCGGCGAACACCGTCACCATCGCGCCGTACGTATGGTCCACCGCCACCGCGATGTAGCCGTGGCTGGCCAGCGCCTCGCTCTGGTTCAGGTTGATCGTCCGAAAGCCGTTCCAGCCATGCGAATACAGCACCACCGGGTAGGTCGCGCCCTGCCCTAGTTCTGTTGGGGTCGCCGAGTCAGCCGGCGCGCCGGGGTAGTCGTTCGTCTTCAACAGCCCGGCGTGATCTAGAAAGAAGCTTGGCAGACTCAGAAACTTGGCGATCTCCGGCCCGACCTTGTCCAGTCGGTCCATCCACGGCCCGGTCTGTGCCTTCGCAGCGGGCGTGGCCGGGTACCAGATCTGCACCATGATCGTGCGCACGTCGTCCGGCGCTGGAGTGTAGGCCTCCAGCCGCGCCGCGTCCGTCCACTGGAACGTCACTGTGCCGATCTGGTGCGGCCCGCCCGGCGGCGGCAGCAGCGGCACTGGGAACAGGATGGGCGGCAGCGCTGCCACAACCAACGCCACTGTTGCAACCACCGTGCCCGCCACCGCCCACCCACGCCGCGCCGGCTGCGGCGGTTTGGTCGGCCACGCCCCCCGCCGCGGCCCCGGCCCGCGCAGTCCGCGCGCGTTGAGCACCGCCAGCACCACGATCAGCAAGTACAGCGGCACCATCTGCCAGCGGTAGCCTTCGAACACCAAATGCGCCACCCCGGTTGCCAGGGCCACCACTGGCATCCACGGCCGCCACCAAAAATTCGGCGCGACCAAATAAGCCGCCACCACCACGACCATCACATATTCAAGTATACGCATGGCTGTTCCTTACCCCTGTGCGCTTGATCGCTCGGCCGCCGTCGCCAGCGCGTGGAATTGCATGATTGCACTGTAGACATCCAGGCCAATGCCCTGCGCAAACTGGTCTAACTCCAAGACATTGTGCGCCAGGAAGATCAGCACCGTGCCGTCGGTGGGATCGGCCTGCCACCAACCGCCATAGGCCCCCGGCCAGCCCACCGTGCCCACGCCGCCTTGGCAGATCATCGCCGCCGCTCGCGCCGGGTTGAGCACCACCGCCACGCCCATCCCAAAGCCATGCGCCGCGAAGGTCGGCTGGCCTAGTAGCCGGGCTTGGGCGCGCTGGCGGTCCGTCAACTGGTTGGCCGTCATTTGGGTCAACGTCTCTGGGCGCAGCAGCCGCACGCCGTCGACCGCGCCCGCCTCCACGAACATCCGCGCGAAGGCCAGGTAATCATCCAGCGTTGACCAGAGCCCCGCGCCGCCGCTGGCAAAAGCCATATCCGCCGGCCGCTCGGCCAGCAGCGCGCCGGCCCGGCCCGTCCGCAGTGATCCGCGCGGGCGCTCCTCCATGTGGCCGGCCTTGTCGAAGCCATACAACTTCGCGCGCCGCCCGCGTTTCTCGACCGGCACCGTGAAGCCAGTATCCACCATGCCCAGCGGCCCAAAGATCCGGCGCTGCAGCACCTCCCCCAGCGGGGCGTCTTCCATCCGCGCGATGAGCAGCCCCAGTAAATCGGTGGCGTTGCTGTAGTGAAAACTGGCCCCCGGCTGGTCGAGCAACGGCAGCGTCGCCAGGCGCGCCAGCCACTCATCGGGCGCCAGTTCACTATCAATATCGCTGCCCAGTACCTCATCGTAGGCCTCAGCCAGCGGGCTATCGTGGAACGATCCGTAGGTCAGGCCGGCGCGGTGCGTCAGCAGGTCGCGGAAGGTGATCGGCCGTTCGGCCGGGTCGGTTTGGTCCAGCGCAGCCGTGGGCGAGTGCAGCACGCGCATCTGCGCGAACTCCGGCGCCCAGCGCGTGATCGGGTCATCCAACGCAAAGCGGCCGGCCTCATATAGCCGCAACGCCGCCGTCGAGGTGATGGGCTTCGTCATGGAGGCAATTCGGAAAATCGTGTCGCGCTGCATGGGCAGCCGGGCCTCGCGATCGCGCCAACCGACAGTCGTCACCTGCGCCCCGCGGTCCGCGCGCCACACCAGCGTCGCCGCACCGGCCAACCGGCCGGTCTCTACCATCTTGCCCAGCATCGCCGCCACCGGATCATCACTGCTCATGTCAGCCCTCGCCCCAAACCAACCCGATCACCCGCCGCCGCCCGCGCGTCGTCGGCCCCACCGCCACGCCACCCCCACCGGGTACCCCACCATCTTCGCCACATCCCCCACGACTCGAATGATAGGCAGATACGCCAACGCCTGCACCCGCGCCCCCAGCGCCAGCCCCGCCAGGCGCGGCCACAACCGCCGCAGCGGCAGCCGCAGATACGCCAGCCCCGCCACCACGCCCACCAGCCACAGCCAACCGCTGACGGTCAGCGCGGCATACACCAGCAGCGGCGCGACGACTAAATAAGTGAAGTACCGAATCGCGTGCTGGCGCGGGAACAGCCCCGCTTTGCCGTCGCCGCGCGCGTACAAGTAATACTGCCGCGCCAGCGCCCGCAGACTCCCGCGCGGCCGAAAGCGCACCCGCGCCTCCGGCACAAACACAAACGGCCCGTACTTCGCCCGCAGCGCCAGGTCGAACACCACGTCCTCCGAGTAGTCCAGCCACTCGGGATAGCCGCCCACCGCCTCCCACGCCGCCCGCCGAAACGCCACACTGCGGCTGCTGGGCAGGTAGGTGGCCGGGTTCACATCGTTTACCTCCGGCAGCACTGTGGCCCCCATCGCCACCTCCAGCACCGTCACCGGGTCAGTCTCAAAGAAGCCCGCCACCGCCGTCACCGCCGCGTCGGCGAAGGGCGCCGTCAGCCGCGCCAGCCAGTCCGGCGGGCAGCGCACCCCCGCGTCCGTCGCGGCGATCAGCTCACACGTCGTCGCCGCAATCGCCCGGTTGCGCCCCTGTGAGATGTTGGCCCCCGGCGCGTCCACCACGCGGATCGGCAGCCCCAGCCGCGCCGCGTAATCTGCCAGCACCGCCTGCGTCCCATCGCGGCTGCCGCCGTCGGCCACCACGATCTCGTCGGCCGGCCGCGTCTGCGCCGCCAACGACTCCAACAGCCGCGGCAGCGCCTCCGCTTCGTTCAGCACCGTCAAAATGACCGCGACGCGCATGTAAGTCAGAGTCCGCCGCTACCAAATCCGCGCCGGTTGGCACTCAATCGTCAGCCGGCGCTCAAAATCCAGCGGCGGTGATTGCGGCAGCCGCAGCACCATCACGCCGGCCTGCTGTGGCGTTGGCACCAACCCGGTGTCGCTCCGCCCCGCCAGCGGCCCACGCCACAGCTCCCAACCCAGGCGCGTGTAAAAGCTCGGCCGGTCAGTCTCTAAGCCGGCCACCTCAAAATCCGCCTCGATCCCGGCTGCCAACGCCCGCATCACGGCGCTGCCATAGCCCTGCCCTTGCCGGGTTGGCACGGTAGAAACCGCATCCACGTAGGCGGTTTTCAGCAGTGGCCCGCCCGCCACCTGAAGCCAGCGAGTCGTCACCATGGCGTGGCTAACCAATTGCGCCCCGTCCCAGGCCAAAAAGTGCAGCCCGCCCGCCGGCACATAGGTGAACAGGTTCTTATAGTCTTCGACCGCGTGCGCCGCGATGCACACCGCAATGATGGCCCCACGCGTGTCCGCCGCCAAATCTTCGGTGCACGTCACACTAACCGCACTAGCAGTTGTCATTGCCGGCCCCATTCTCTAGCTGAATTACCATGCCCGCCTCGCCGTCGCTCCTACCAAATCCGCGTCAGCTGGCACTCAATCGTCAGCCCGCGCTCAAAATCCAGTGGCGGCGATTGCGGCAGCCGCAGCACCATCACGCCGGTCTGCTGGGGCGTTGGCACCAGCCCGGTGTCGCTGCGCCCCGCCAGCGGCCCACGCCACGCCTCCCAGCCCAGCCGGGTATAGAACCCCGAGCTCTGTGTCTCCAAGCCGGCCACGACATAATCTGCCGCCACCGCCGCCGCCAACGCCCGCATCAGCGCGCTCCCAAACCCTTGCCCCTGCATGGCCGGCAGCGTCCCCACCGCGTCCACATAGGCCGTGCGCAGCAGCGGTAGCCCGTCCGGTTGCAGCCAGCGCGTCGTCACTACCCCATGGCTGACCAACTGCGCCTCGTCCCAAGCCAAGAAATGCCGTGCGTCGACTGACAAGAACGAAAAGAGGCGCTCAAATTTCTCATTGTGAAACGCCGCGACGCACAGCGCCGCAATCGCCGCGCGCGTGTCAGCCGCCAAATCTGCCGTGCGCGCCGTCGTGACGCGGATGGAATCAATCATGCGCCCTTATCCGCCCGTGACGCCCCGTGAGACCCAGGCCCCCACCGATTATACCCACCTGCGCCACCAGCGTCCTCCCCGCGCAACCTGCCCTTCCTTTTTCTCGCGCAGCGTCGTTTTCGCTTTCTTTGCCCTGGCTTTTTCCCGCGCCAAGTTTCCCCCGCCCCTTTATGCCTGTTCTAATTCTTGTTCTAATTTCTGTTCTATTTTTCCATCCGCCACCCCGCCGTCAGCCGCCCTTGAGTCCCCCGAGTCCCCTGAGTCCCCTGAGTCCCCACATTCTCCCTAAAATCCAGCCATTTCCCACCAAACCGCCACTAGAACATTCGTTGCAATTTCCCCCGTTAGCTTATTGACATACTAGAACAAGTGTACTATTATCTCTGCTACCGCTCCCTTGGGTGGTGTTTTGGGCAAACCAGATACGCGCGCAGCCCGGAGGCAAACAATGGTTAACGGAAACACGGCCCCGAAGTATCCCCCCACCTCGTTCTTGAGCGGGCTGGAGGACAATCGCATGAAACGCGGCTTGCTCTTCGGCGGCATCATCATTGCCGCCATGCTCGCCTTTGAACTCTTCAACTACTCCACCACCGACTTCGCCCTCAGCAACCTCCTGGGCGATTTGCGCTTCCTTGGCGTGCGCTGGGCCACCATCCTAGCCATCGCCTTCTGCGGCATGGACTTCGCCGGCATCGCCCGGCTGTTCACCCCCGAGAAGGCCCGCGGCGAGCGCACCGAAACGTGGTACCTGCTGGCCGCCTGGTTCCTGGCCGCCACCATGAACGCCATGCTCACCTGGTGGGGCGTCTCGCTGGCCCTGCTCACCCACGCCGGCCTCGGCAACGAAATTCTCAGCCGCCAAACGCTGCTATCCATCGTCCCGGTCTTCGTCGCCGTGCTCGTCTGGCTCATCCGCATCCTGCTCATCGGCCTGCTCTCCATGGCCGGCGAACGCCTCTTCAACTTCATGGAAGAGAACCTGCGTGACACCGACGCGCCGCGCCAGCAGCCCCGCGCCAGCAACCAACCGCCCTCCCGGCTGCCCACCGCCGAATGGGCCGGCGGCAACCACAACAGTCACCGCCAAACGCCCGTCACCTCGCCGGCCACAGCGCCTTTGCGGGCCAACGCCGCCGGCGCCCGCGTCATCGGCCACGCCGCCGACGACAGCCCGCGCGCCGCCACCGTCGCCGAGCGCCACGGCTATGGCCGCATGAACCCGGCCACCAACAGCACCCGCGCGCCCGCGCCCAGCCCGGTGCGGCCCGCGCCCAAGCCCTCCGCCGCCACCGGCCCGACCATGGCCGCCAGCACCAGCAGCGTGCGCCCGGTTCCCACCCGCGTGCCCAGCGCCGGCGGCAACGGCAACAGCCTGTACCGCACCACCGACTACGATTTCGACGACTAACGCGCTGTACTCCTGGTCGGGGCGCTCCGGCGCTCCTCCTCCCTGGCTCAAACGCCGGGGCGCCCCGACCGGCCTGGTGCCTTCCTTCCGCCCGAAAAACTTGGTAATGCCCGCCAGCCGCCCCACGTCGGGGCCGGTTTAGCCGCGCCGTATTGGTAGAAGCCGCCTCACCAAAGGACCGCCCACATGTCTCTGCGCCTGGTCATCCGCCTGCTCCCCATTGAAATCTTCCTGCTCTCCCTCGCCGCCGGCTGGCTCGTCATTAGCGCCATCCGCAGCCTGCCCGCCGTGCAATTCGCCCAAACCGCCGCCGCCGATTCCCC
>JBBRZY010000269.1:0-6703 GCA_038252885.1 Anaerolineales bacterium
CGCCGCCGAGGCGTTGGTGCGCGCGCTGACAGTGCGCGGTCTGGCGTTCGTGGCCGCCGCCATTTCGCGCAGTGACCGCACGTCGGGAGACTACTTTCTCGACGCGCTGGTGGCGCGCGCCGAGCAGCGCCTGGGCCTGGCTGCGCCGCTGCCGCCGGGGCTGCTGCCGCCCACGGCCGCCTGGCCGCCCGGCCTGTTGTGGAACCCCACGCCAGGCGACTTTCTGGGCGACATGCGCGGCGAACGGCCACAGCGGGTGCTGGCGCTGCAATTTCTCAACGCGGCGTTGGCCGGCCAGCCGCCGAGCGTGGATGGCCAACTGCTGCGCGGCCTGCGCCAACGGGGGGCGGCCGGTGTGACGGGGCTGGGGCCGTGGCTGACGGCCACGCTGGGCCGAGAGGCGACCGAGGCCGGGTACGCCCGCTGGACGACTGTGCTCGCCGCGCAGGCCATCAACCCGGTCGGGGCGAGCCTGGGCGTGCTGCTGTTCACCTGCAACGATGGCGCGTGGCTGCTCAACGACGGCGCCGACGCGGTGATTCTGCCAGGGGCGGCCTTTACCTCGCCGCAGGCCGGGGCCACGGCGCTTTCGCCGGACGGCCGCTATTTTGCTTATATAGACAACTTCAGCCAGTTGATGATGCACGTGCTTGACCTGGAGACGGGGGAAGACAGCCAGGTGGCGATTGACCCGGGCATCCAAATCGCCGGCTGGACGGCGCACAATCAACTGCTGTATGTCAACGGTCTGGGTTCCCATCTCTGGCGCTACTTTCCGCGCGCCCACTTCGCGCAAGAGCTGCTGGCACGGCCCGTGAGCGTGTGGCAGGACGGCTGGTCACGCGACCGGCTGAGCTTGCTGTTGGTTCAGTTCGAAGACGGGCTCAGCTATTCGCAGCCTGAGCTGGTGCAGGTGAGCATCGGCGGCGGGGCCATCGTGACGCCGGTGGCGCCGGACGTCACACTGTTCGCCTTCAGCCCCGGCAATGGGCTGTTGGCTTACCTGATCCCCCACCGGGCAGTTAATGGCGTCAAGCCGTGGAGTCTGGAGCTGATGGACCTGGCCACCGGCGACAATCAGACGCTGCTGACCTCCGAAGAGGCGACGGCTCAACTGGCCGAACTGCCGTTTGAGCTTCAGCCGGGCGAACAGGCGGGCCCGATCGAGCTGAGTGCGCTGGCCTGGTCACCGGACGGCCTTCGACTGAATATCACGCTCCGGAGCGAGCGGGCGCTGTATCTGTTCACCCTGGCCACGGATCAACCGGCGGCGCTGCAATTGGTGAGCAGCAGCAATGTGGGCCTGTTGTGGAGCGGCGGCTTCTCGGCCGACAGCCGCTACCTGGCCTTTCAATCGGTCAACCTCGAAGAGGCGGCCGCCGGCAACTTCAACATCGTGCTCAGTGTGATGGACCTGACCACCGGCGCGCAGCAAATCCAAAACTTGCCGGGCAGCGTGAACGACGGCGCCTGGTCACCCACGGGCCACACGCTGGCCATCGCCGGCACCGAGGGCGTCTTCTTGAAAGATGTGACCACCGGCGCGCAGACCCAGATCGCCACGCAGTCGTGCGGCGGGGTGCAGTGGTATGCGTCCCCATCGCCGCCCAACGCGGGCGACTGACAAAGCCGCCTGTGTTGTCGCCGTCCCTCCGACCTCCGACTTCTGACTTCCGACGTCCTCTGGCCTCAACCCTGGCGCGTTTCCTCGCGCGAGTGCTGCTGCGCGTGACCGTGCGCGGGCTGGAGCACGTGCCGGCCGGCGGCCCGCTGCTGGTGACCATGAACCACCTGGGCGGCGCGGACCCGTTCCTGTGCCTGGCCTATATGCCCCGTAGGTTAGTCATCGCCGGCAAGCGCGAAATTCTGGGCTGGCCGGTGCTGGGGCTGTTCGCCCGCGCGTATGGCATGATCCCTTTACGGCGCGGCGAGCCAGACCGAGCCACACTCAAGCTGCTGCTCGACCGGCTGGCGGGTGGCGCGGCCCTGCTCATCGCGCCGGAGGGCCGCGAGAGCCGCACCGGCGCGCTGGAGGCGGGCAAACAAGGCGCGGCCTTTCTGGCGCTGCACGCGGGCGCGGCCGTCCTGCCGGTCGCTATCACCGGCACGGCTTGGGCCACAGTGCTGCCGGCTTGGAAGCGCCTGCGCCGTCCGGCCGTGACGCTGACGGTCGGCCCGGCCTACCACTTGCCGCCTGATCTGCCGCGCCGCGCCGCCGCCGATGAGGTCATGCGCCGGCTGGCCGCGCTGCTGCCGCCGGAGTATCAAGGCGTGTATGCGGCGAAGTCCGTGGATGTAGTAAGATAGTCGCCATGGCCAACGACGAGCTTTCCACCCCCCTTGCCGACGAGCGCACCCGGACCGCCCGCCGACCGGGCTACGACCACGCCCAGCACGAACCCATGCGGCGTTTTTTGCGCTGGGCCATCACCAACATTGGCTGGCGCTTCATGTGCCGCATTGATTACAGCCGCATCAGCGGGCTAGAGAATCTGCCCGCCACCGGCCCGGCCATCCTGATGATCAACCACATCGCCTTCATTGACCCGATTGTGGTCTTGGGCAACGTGCCGCGCAACGTGGTGCCGCTGGCCAAGGCCGAGGTCTACAAGATCCCGGTGTGGGGCATCTTCCCGCGCTTGTGGAACGTCATCCCCGTCAACCGCGAGGAGCTTGACCGGCGCGTGCTCGAACGGGCGCTGCAAGTGCTGAAGGCGGGCGAGGTCATCTTGCTAGCGCCGGAGGCCACGCGCCACCCGGCGCTGGAGCAGGCGCGCGAGGGCGTGGCTTACTTGGGCTACAAGAGCGGCGCGGCCATCATCCCGGTGGCGATTGAGAGCACGCGCGGCTACCCCACGCTGTTGGGCCCGTGGAACGCGCAGCGGCCGGGCGCGTACTTCCGGCTGGGGCGGGCCTTTCGCTACAAGCCCAGCAGCGGCCGATTGCCGCTCAACCGCCTGCGCCTGATGACCGACGAGGCCATGTTCCAACTGGCGACCATGCTGCCCGAGCAGCGGCGCGGCTTCTACGGCGACCTCGACCGGGCCACGACCGAGACGATTGACCTGCTGTAACGCCACCCCCTCACAGCGCCAGCCAACTTCCACTTGCTCTGACCCACGCAACAATCCTTATCAGCCACCCAACGAGTTCCGAAGGAGCGCGGAATGGCCAAACGCCGTAAGCCGAACATCTTACTCATCGCCGTCGATTCTTTGCGCGCCGACCACATGAGCTGCTACAACTACGCGCGCCAGACCACGCCGCACCTCGACCGGTTCGCGCAGGAAGGCACCCTGTTCGAGAACACCTTCAGCGCCTTCATCCCGACCACCAGCGCCTATGCCTCGATGCTCACCGGCCAGGATGTCTTCTCGACCCAGGTAGTGGCGCTGCGCCATCAGGGGCCGCTGCGGCCGGAAGTGAAGACCATGGCCGAAGTGTTGGGCGAGGCCGGCTACGCGACCACCTGCGTTGGTTTCAGCGGCAACCCCAGTGCGCGCGGTTTTCAGAAGTACCTGGAGTTTAGCGGCTGGGGGTCGTGGAACGAAGGCCGCAGCCCAAAGGCCCAGAACCTGAACGACGTAGCGCTGCCCGAGCTTGACCGCCTGGCGCGCCAGAAAAAACCGTTCTTCCTGTTCCTGCGCCACATGGACCCGCACGCCCCCTACCTGCCGCCCGCGCCCTACGAGCGCATGTTTTACCACGGCAACGAGACCGACCCGGCTAACAAATCCATGGAGCCGGTGATGAACTGCGCGCCGTTCCGCGACTTCTTCGCCAGTTGGATGCCGCCTGGCATCACCGACAAAGACTACATCATCGCCCAGTACGACGGCGCGGTGGCCTATCTCGACGCCTGCGTGCAGAGCATCTTCACCGCGCTGGCCGCGCGCAATCTGCTCGATGACACCATCGTGGTGTTCAACTCCGATCATGGCGAAACGCTCTACGACCATGACTGCTACTTCGACCATCACGGGCTGTATGACCCCACGCTGCATGTGCCGCTCATCATTCGCTACCCGCGCAAAATCGCCGCCGGCCGGCGCGTGGCGGGCTTCAACCGCCAACAAGACCTGATGCCCACGCTGCTCGATTTGGCCGAAATCGAAACCGATATCGCCTTCGACGGCCGCAGCCTGCTGCCGCTGGTGACGGGTGAGGTGGCGTCGTTTGACAGCGAGTTCTACATCACCGAGTGCACGTGGATGCGCAAGCACGGCTGGCGCACGCCGGAGTGGAAGCTGATCGTGGCGCTCGAACCCGACTTCCACTTCAAGCCCAAGGTTGAGCTGTATAACCTGATCGAAGACCCATTGGAGAACAACAACGTGGCCGCAGCGCAGCCCGGCGTGGTGGCGCTGCTGCGGGCCCGCATGAAAGCCTGGATCGCCCAACGCGTGAAAGAAACCGGCTTGCCCAACCCGATTGACCACCAGGGCGACTGGCACGGGCACGCGGGGGTGGGGGCCTTCAAGACCTCCCAGCAAGCCTACGACACCCTGCACATCGGCGATCCGCTCCAGGCGGCCCAACTGCAATCCGAGTCTAGAAAATAGGAGCCGGCCATGACGCTTAATGTCGCTATTGTGGGCTTGGGTAACATTGGCAACCTGCACGCCGGGGTCTATCAGAAGCACCCCGAGGTTAAGATCGTGGCGGTGTGCGACATCATCAAGGAGCGCGCCGATCTGGCGGCGGCGCGCTACCACGCCCCGGCCTTCTACTCGGTGGCGGCGCTGCTGGCCGCCGGCCTGAAGATCGACGCGGTGAGCATGTGCACGGCCGGCGTCGAGAACGGCGGCGATCATTACGCCCCCACCATGGAACTGCTGGCCGCCGGCCTGCCGGTGCTGGGCGAAAAGCCGATCTCGAACGATGTGCGCCGCGCCGAAGAGATGGTGGCGCTGGCCCAGGCCAAGAACCTGCGCTACGGCGTCAACCTCAATCACCGCTTTACGCCGGCCGCGCTGCGCGCCAAAGAGTGGGTGATCGCTGGCCGATTGGGTGAGCTTAACATGATCAACATGACCATGTGGATCAACAACCCCAACGAGAGCTCGCCCTGGTTTCACATCCGCGCCCTGCATCCGCACTCACTGGATGTGATGCGCTACTTTGCCGGCGACGTGGCCAAGGTGCAGGCCTTCTTTAAGCGCGGCCCGCGCGCCGATGGCCCGGATGGCCGGCGGGTGTGCTGGTCGAACGTGCAGGTCAACTTGCGCTTCGCCAACGGCATTCTCGGCCACCTGACCGGCAGCTACGACGCCGGCGGCAGCTATGGGCTGGAGACGCTGGAAGTGGTGGGGTCAGAGGCGCGCTTTGTGCTGCTGGACGCCTGTGAGCACCTGACGTTCTACCCGCGCGCCACGCGCGAAACCGAGACCTATGACTACCTGGGCGGGATGATGAACTTTGGCGAGACCTTCACCAGCCGCATTGGCCACTGGGTGCAGCAAAACATCGCCCAGGTGGCGCCGGACAAGATCGAAGCCTCCGGGGCCGATGCCCTGCATGTGCAGCGCATCATCGAGGCCATCATCCAATCGGCCGAAACCGAGAGCATCGTCACGCTGTAAGCGCGGAGGCGCGCGGTGACCCCTATGTCTGCCAATCCGACTGTCACGATCATTGGCCGCGGCCACTCGGGCACGCGCGCCATGTCGCACACGCTCACGGCCAGCGGCGTGTTCATGGGCGCGCCGCTCAACCCCATGGGCGACCTGCTGCCACCGGCCGACCTGTACGCCGCCTGCCGCCTGTTCGCCCGCCGCGTGCGCTGGAAAGGCGGGCTGGAATGGGATTGGAGCGCCACGCACACCATGCCCATCCCGAAGAAGTTTGTGGCCCTGGTTGAAAGCTATCTCAGCTCGGTCAGGCAAAGCCCGGCCGTGCATAAAGGCTGGAAGCTGCCCGAAACCACGCTAATTTACCCGTGGATCGTGCGGATGTTCCCCGAGCTGCACTATATCTACTGGATTCGCGACCCGCGCGACTGCATCTTGGGCGACCATCTGACCGACGATCTGATGGATTTCGGCGTGGCCTACCCGCCCACCGACGACCTGCGCCTGCGCCGCGCGATCTCGTGGAAGTATCAGCAAGACCTGGTCAAGGCCACCCCGCGCCCGGCGCGCTGGCTGGAAGTGCGCTTTGAAGATTTCGTCCTGCACCAGGCAGAAACGCTGGCCCGCCTGGAAGAGTTCTTGGGGCTGAAGCTGGCCGCCATCCCGGTTAACCCAGAGGCGGTGGGCCGCTGGAAGCAGGACACTGGGACGCACTACTACGATTTCTTCGCGCCCACCATGGCGCAGTACGGTTATGAAACGGACATGCCCGCCGCGACCCTCAGCGGGCTGGCCGCCTAGCGCTGGAGAATGGCAATGCTGCGCGTCGCTGTGATTGGTCTGGGCCCGATTGGCAACCGCCACGCCGACATGTATCAAGCCGACCCGCTGGCCGAACTGGTGGGCGTGTGCGACCTGCGCCGCGAGCGGGCCGACGCCACGGCCCAGCGCCTAGGAGTGCCGGCGTTCTACGACGTGGCGCACATGCTGGCGGCGCTGCAGCCGGACGTGTGCAGCGTGGCGACGGCCGGGCACGAGAACGGCAGTGACCACGCCGCGCCGACGCTGCAAGCGCTGGCGGCCGGCTGCCATGTGTTGGGCGAAAAACCAATCTCCAACGACATCGCCCAGGC
>JBBRZY010000270.1:0-6688 GCA_038252885.1 Anaerolineales bacterium
GGGTTGGCGGCCAGCGCGGCCAGGGCATCGGCGCGGCGGCCGTGCCAGGCCGCCTCGGCCGCGAGCGCCTGGTAGGCGGCTAACTTCTGCACCAACTCGCTCACACCCGCCGGCAGGGCTGGTTGGGCCAGCGGCGTCGCGCCCTCTTCGTTCACCAAGCACGGAATTTCAACCACACGTTCGGGCGGCAGGGTGGGCAGAGCGCCCCCCAGGTTGGGCACGCTGCACGGATAGACCAAGTTGAGGTCTTCGGCCACGGCCGCCAGCACCTTGGCCGCGAGCTCCAGTTCGCCCAGGCCGCCGCGCGAACGGGCCGGGTCGAGCACGGGGCGGTCGGAGTCGGCCTGCTCGGCGTAGTGCTCCCAGTAGCCGGGCGCGGCGGCCATGAGCTGCTCGGCGCGGGTGCGCGGGGCGGCCTGCAACTCGGCCAAGACCTCGGCGGTGTAGTAGTAGTTGATGAGCGCTTCGGCCGGCAGCGCCTCGAAGCGACAGGCGAGTTCCACCAGGCGCTTGTGTTTGGGCATGACGTTGACGGCCGACTGCACCTGCTCAAGCGCGGCCTGCATCGGCGGGATGACGCTGGCTCCGTCGTAGGTGTGCTTGACGGTCCAGGCGGCGTGGCTGAGGCCGGCCATGGCGGCGTCGAGTTGGGCTGGGTCTAGCCCGCAGGCGGCCACGGCGGCGCGCGGGTCGATCACCGGGCTGGCGCTGAGGCTGATGGTGCGGATGGGGCTGTGGTGGGCCAACGCCTCGCTGACCAGGCTGACTGGGTTGGTGTAATTGAACAGCCAGGCGTCCGGGCAGAGCTGCTCCATATCGGCCACCAGGGCGCGCAGCACAGCGATAGACCGCAGCGCCAGGAAGAAGCCGCCGGGGCCTTCGGTTTCGTGGCCGATGACGTTGTGCTTGAGCGGCAGGCGTTCATCCAGCCGGCGCGCCTCGAAGCCGCCGGGGCGGAAGGCGGTGAGCACGGCATCGGCCCCGGCCAGGGCCTCGCGCCGGTCGGTGGTGGTGGTCAGGCGCAGGTCTAGACCCTCATACTCGATCATGCGCTGGCCGAGCGCGCGCACGATTTGCAAGCGCTGGGGGTCGAGGTCTACCAGCACGATCTCGCTGCCGTCGAAGTATTTGGCGTGCTCGATGAAGGCGGCCACGGTGCCGGGCGCGCGCGTGGAGCCGCCGCCGATGTAGGCCAGCTTGATGGCGGCCATGCTCAGGCGCGCGGCCCGCCGCTAAGCCAGCGCATGGAAGGTGGGCGCGAGCGCCGGGTATAGGCCGCGATAATTTTGATAGACGGCCTGGTAGGCGGCGGCTTCGGCTGGCTGCGGCGCGACTGCGCCGGTGACGGTGATGGTGGCGGCGCAGGCCGCGTCTACATCGGCCCACTGGCCGGCGGCGACACCCGCCAGCAGCGCCGCGCCATAGGCCGCGCCCTCGGTGGTGTTGACCGTGACTAAGCTGACGTTGAGGACGTTGGCCAAAATCTGCCGCCAGAGCGCGCTGCGCGCCCCGCCGCCCGAGACGCGCACTTGCTCGACGGGCGGCAGGCCGGCGGCTTGCATCAGCTCGAAGCTGTCGCGCAGACCGCAGGCCACGCCCTCCAGCACCGCGCGGGTGAGGTGGGGCAGGGTGTGGCGCACGGTCAGGCCGACGAAGGCTCCACGCGCCAACGGGTCGGGGTGGGGGGTGCGCTCGCCGGTGAGGTAGGGCAGGAATAGCAAGCCCTCGCTGCCGGCGGGCACGGCTTCGGCCGGGGCCACAAGCGCGTCGAAGCTCTGGCCGGGCGCGAAGGTGTCGCGGTGCCAGCGCAGGCTGCCGGCGGCCGAGAGCATGACGCCCATCATGTGCCAACGACCGGGGACGGCGTGGCAGAAGGCGTGCAGCCGGCCCTCTGGCTCGATGACGGGCGTGGACGAGGCGGCGAAGACCACGCCGGAGGTGCCGAGTGTGAGCGCCACGATGCCGGCCCGCACCGCGCCCACGCCGACGCCCTGCGCGGCCTGGTCGCCGCCGCCCGCGACGATGGGCGTGCCAGCCCGCAGGCCGGTCGCTACAGCGGCCGCGGCCGTGATCTGCCCGGTGATTTGCGGTCCTTCGTAGAGCGGGGGCAGCCAGTCACGGGGCAAGTCGAGCGCCGCCAGCACCTCGTCTGACCAATCTCGTTTCCGCAAATCCACCAGCAGCGTGCCCGCACCGTCGGCCACGTCCATGGCGTACACATCGGACAGGCGGAGGCGCACGTAGTCTTTGGGTAGTAACACGTGGCGGGCCTTGGCGTAGACCTCTGGCTCGTTGTCGCGCACCCACAGGATTTTAGGCGCGGTAAAGCCGGTGAGAGCGTCGTTGCCAGTCAGTTGGATCAACCGGGCCTGGCCGACACGGGCGCGAATGGCGTCGCACTGCGCGGCGGTGCGTTGATCGTTCCACAGAATAGACGGCCGCAGCACCTGGCCGGCTTCGTCCAGCAGCACCAGGCCGTGCATCTGGCCGGTGAGGCCCACGGCCGCCACGTCTGCGCCGGTGAGGCCGGCCTGCTTCAGCGCCGCCTGGATGGCTGCGCACGCGCCGGTCCACCATAGTTGCGGGTCTTGCTCGCTCCACAGCGGGCGCGGTGTTTCGTACGGGTACTCGCTGGCCGACACGGCCACCACGCGGCCGGCCGTGTCGGTTAGCAGCGCCTTGGTGGCGGTGGTGGAAACGTCTATGCCGAGGAAATAACTCACGCTTAGCGCGCCCCCATCAGCAAGTCGAACAGCATCTGGTCGAGGCGCTCGTAGCCCAGCCCGCGCCGGCCGAGCGCTTCGCGGTCGAAGGGGTGCACTTTGAGCGCGGCGGCGGTGGCTTTCGTGTAGGGCTTATCCAGCCCGGCCACGGGGTTGGCTCCGGCGGTGATCTCGGCCAGGGCGGCTTGAATCTCGGCGTCAGCCTGGAAGCGGGCGGCTTTCTCTCTGAGGATCAGGTAGCTGCGCATGCAGCCGACGGCGAAGGCCTGCACCCCGGCGTAGTCTTCGGTGCGGTAGGCGTGCGCGTCGAAGTGGCGCGGGCCGTTGTAGCCGACGGCCTCGAGGAATTGCACCAGGAAGAAGGCCTGCTTGAGGTTGTGACTGCCAAAGCGGAAGTCTTGATCGTAGCGGGCGAAGTTCTGATCGTTCAGGTCGATGTGGAACAGCTTGCCAGCATCCCAGGCCTGGGCGGCGGCATGCAGGAAGTTGAGGCCGGCCATGTGCTCGTGCGCCATCTCGGGGTTGACGCCGACCATCTCGGGCTGGTCGAGGGTGCTGATGAAGCCCAGCATGGCGCCGGTGGTGGGCAGGTAGATGTCGCCGCGCGGCTCGTTGGGCTTGGCTTCCAGCGCAAAGCGCAGGTCGTAGCCCTGGTCTTTGACGTAGGCGCACAGGAAGTTGAGGGCGTCACGCTGGCGCTGCAGGCCATCGAGCGGGTTCTTGGCCACGTCGGTCTCGACGCCCTCGCGGCCGCCCCAGAAAACGTAAATCTGCGCGCCCAACTCGACGCCCAGGTCGATGGCGGCCATGCTCTTTTGCAGGGCGTAGGCGCGCACTACGGGGTCGTTGCTGGTGAAGGCGCCGTCTTTGAACGACGGGTCACTGAACAGGTTGGTAGTGGCCATGGGCACGACCACGCCATGGTCGGTGAGGGCCTGCTTGAAATCGCGCACGATCTGGTCGCGCTCGGCGGCGGTGGCGTCGATGGGCACCAGGTCGTTGTCGTGCAGGTTGACACCCCACGCGCCGCACTGCCCCAGGAGCTTGACCAACTGCACGGGCGCGACGATCTCGCGCACGGGGTGGCCGAACGGGTCGCGGCCGATGTTGCCGACGGTCCACAAGCCAAAGCTAAACTTGTCGGCCGCCTGGGGCTGATAGTGATCGGTCATGTTGCGAAATCTCCTTCAAATGCTGGTGTGAGCATGGGGGGGGTGTGTTGGTAAGCTAATGATAAGGTTGAACAATCGAAGTTGCAAACAGAGTCTAGATCGCAAGAGGAGCGTTTCAGGCGAGCGGTTGGGCGGACCTCACCCCGACCCTCCCCGGCGCGGGGAGGGTGCCTGAGTGACTGGGGGTGAGTCGCAAGGCGCGTGAGCGGCGCTACATGCCGCGGGCGCGCATGGAGGCCTGGAAGATGGGCGAGACGACTTCGAAGTATTCGCGCGAGGGGTCGGTGAAAACGACGTCGCCGAGCTTGTACGGCACGTTGAGGCGCAGGAACTTGATGACGTCGGGCCGGTGGGTCTGATGGAAGACCATGCCGGGGATGTAGGCGGCGGGGCAGAAGCCCAGCGCCATGACGGTGCGCTGCATGCGCGGGCTGTGGGCGCTGACGTCGAGCTTGATGAGTTCGGCGGCGTAGCGCTCCTCGGCCAGCTCTACGGCCAGCCGCAGCAGCGTGCCCTTGACGGCCTCATCCTGCGCGATGAGCTCAGTGATGCGGGCCGACTTGTTGTTCTCGTCGAACAGCACGCCGACCGCGCCGAGTGTGCGCTCGCCGTCGCTGGCGACCAGGTAGTCGGCTTTGCGCGCGCGGAGCTGCGAGTAGCCCAGGTCGATGTGCATGGCGCTGAAGATCTCCGGCTCGAGCAGGCGGCCGTGCTCGATGCGGATCAGGCGCACCAGGCTCGCGCCGGTCAGCGGCGCAACGTGCAGGTCGCCATCCTGGGGGTAGGGGGCGGCGTCGGCGTGGACGGTCACTTCTTCGGCAAGTTCGAGATTGCGGAGCGAGAGGCGCGCCAGGGGGGCGACCTCCGGCACGACCGCGCCGGCCCCCGGCAGCCGCAGCGCGCGGCCGTTGCCGAACAACTGGCCGCTGAGAATCCAGCTTTCGCGCCAGGCCATCTGATAGTACATCGGCAGGAAGCCGAGCGGCACCAGACCGAGCCGGTCGCAAATCTTCTGCGTCTTGGGGTGGACGGTGCGCGCCTCGGCGAAGGTGAACTCCACGCGGTCGTCGCTGGCGTCGACCAGCGCGGTGAGCAGCGCGCCGCCCATGCCGCGCCCGCCGGCCGCTGGGTCGACCACCAGGCGGCCGATCTCCCCGATCTGGTCGTTGTAGTCGCCGGCGTTGAGGATCAGTGCGCTGGCGCCGACGATCTTGCCCGCGTCTTCAGCCGCCAGCCAGATGATGTGGTCGGAGTAGATGCCGCGCTTGACCCACAGGGGGTCGTAGAACTCCGGCAGGAAGTAGTCGTCGCCGTAGTTGGCGCGAAAGAGCTGGATGAGGCTTTCGATGTCTTCTTCACGCACGGGCCGGATGTTCATGGGGCAGTCTCCGCTAGAGCCAAGGAAGAAGTGATACACACGCCAGGGGCAATCGTACCGTCGGCGGGCGCGGGGCGCAATTGGCTGTTGCTCCTACTTGCTCACCCGGCAGTTGTCTGAAAGCCCGGCGACCGAAGTCGCGGCTACACAACACGAAGTCTTGACCTGGGCGGGCGGGGAGGGCAGCAGATAGAGGCTACCCGGAAGAATTCCAACGCCACACCGTCGCCGCTCACGCGGCTAAAACGTTAAACGCAAACCGGCCCGCGAAGCGACGTCGCGGGCCGGTGCTGGGCGGGGCGTGCTAGAAGCCGAGGGGGGCTAGCTGCTATAGCGGTTCCAGCCCCAGAGCAGGCCGAACTCGACGACGACGCTGACGGCCAGGAGGGCGGCCTGCCAGGGGCGGCTGGGGAGGCGGCTGATTTGCACCTGGAGCCAGAAGCTGGCGGAGACGACGGTGCCGCTGAGCAGCAGGGTCGTGACCTGCGCGAACAGGCCCGTCACCGGGCGAGTGGGGGCCGGGCAAAAGCCGGAGAGCACGTAGACCGGGGCGCTCAGGGCGGCCACCAGCGACGCGCCCAGCGGGCGGGCCAGCACGCCCCACATCTGCACGCGCTGTTCGGCGTGGCAGACGATTAGATCACCGGAGCGCCAGAGACCCCGGATGGCGGCCCGCCAGCCCGCGCCCAATGCTGGGCGGGCGCTGACGACGATGCCGTCGTCGCGGGTGAGGGCGGCCAGGTTCGCCAGGCGGCGGCGCAGGCGGGCCTCAGTGTCAGCCGAGGCGGTCCAGCCCAGGTAGGCCACCGCCAGTTGGCGCGGGGCGGCCAGCTTCCACACCTGGCGCGCAAACGCGGCCTCGTCCAGGTCTTCGTCGGGCACCAGCACCAGCAGTCGCTCGACGGGCGGCAGCGCGGGGCCGGCGGGCAGCAGCAGCCGCCCAATTTCCATCTCGGCGGCGGGCAGATAGGCCGCCGGCCGCTGGGGATCATGGTTGTAGCGGCCCGCCCGCGTGGGCGGGGGCGCAGTGTGTAAGGTGCTGGCTGCCATAGCGAATTACCTTTCTGCCTCTCCGTGCCGACCGGCTGCTCACAGCATAGCGCCGGGTCATAAAGAGGCCGGAAAGATTTATGGCAATCGCATTAAACACAAATAAAGGTGGGCGGCAGGTGGGGGGCTAATAGTCGGTGAGTTGGCAGGCGCACAGGGGCCAGGTAAAGGCGGAAATGGGGTACTTCACGCGCGCGCCAATCGGCCGCACGTGGGCCCGCGGCCTTAACTTAAGCGATATGAGAGAGTCGGCGGGGCGCATTGGTTGGTGCGGTGGCGCGCTGCTAGCTGAGGGATTGAAGGTAGACTACCACGCCGATCAGCACGGCGGCCATGAGTAGACCGAGCACGACAATGATGATCCA
>JBBRZY010000271.1:0-6688 GCA_038252885.1 Anaerolineales bacterium
CGCCATCGGCCTGGGCACCTATGCCGACCCACGCCACGGCGGGGGGAAGTTCACACAACGCGCCGAGCAAGATCTGATCCAAATCGTCACGCTCAATGGCGCCGAGTATCTGTTCTATCCAACTTTCCCTCTCAATGTTGGGTTCATCCGCGCCTCGACGGCGGATGAGTTCGGCAATCTATCCCTGGAGGACGAGCCGATCCACTCGTCGTCGCTGCAGATTGCGCTGGCCGTCAAAGCCTGCGGCGGGCGGGTGATCGCCCAGGTCCGGCGGGTGGTTGGGCGTAACGAACGGCCAGCGCACCTGGTCAAGGTGCCCGGTGTCCTGGTGGATCATGTCGTCGTCGACGCCGAGCAGATGATGACCACTGAGGTCGCCTTTGATGCCGACTACCTGGGCGGCGTCGCCTGGGACGGCCGCCCCCACGACCGGCTGCCCTTCGGCCCAGAAAAAATAATCGCTCGCCGGGCGGCGCGCGAAATCCGCCCGGGCGTAACGTCCATCTTCGGCTTTGGCGCCTCGGCCGATGCTCCGGCCGTACTGCTGGAGGAGGGCGCTTTTGCAAACGGCGGTCTGCGCAACTATCAATTCACGACTGAGCACGGACCGTTTGGCGGGTTGGTGATGAGCGGTTGGCAGTTCTCGGCCAACAAGTATCCCGAAGCGCTATTGGATGGTCCCACCCAGATGGACTTTATTGATGGCGGCGGTTGCGTGTTTGCGGCGCTGGCCTTTGCCCAGTTCGATGCGGCTGGCAACGTCAACGTCTCGAAATTTGGCACGGCCAACCCAGGCGCAGGCGGCTTTACCGACATTGCGCACAACGCCCAGCAATTGGTCTTTACCGGGACCTTTACCACCGGCGGGCTGCATGTCACCTGCGAGGCCGGGCGGCTGAAGATTCAACGCGAGGGCCAGGTGCGCAAGTTTGCCCGGGTGGCCGAACACATTACCTATGCAGTGCTGAAGAACGTGCGTGAGCGCGGCCAGCACGCCATAATTATTACCGAGCGGGCAGTGTTTGATTGCGCGCCGGAAGGGCTGGTGCTGAGCGAAATCGCGCCGGGGGTAGAGGTGCAGCGGGATGTGCTCGATCAGATGGAGTTCGCGCCGGCGCGCATTGCGCCGGACCTCAAGCTAATGGCAGCGGACCTATTTACGCCCGGCTAGCCAGGGCTGTTGTCGGTCAACAAGGAATAACGTCTATGTCACACGGACTTAAAGCCCGCAGTCACGCGATCACCGACGGTCCCCAGCGGGCCGGCGCCCGCGCCATGCTCAAAGCAGCGGGCTACAACGATGCCGACCTCGCCCGACCCATCATCGGTATTGCCAATACTTGGATTGAAACGACCCCATGTAATCTCAACTTGCGCGTGCTGGCGGCTAAGGTCAAGATTGGCGTGCGCCAGGCGGGCGGCACGCCCATGGAGTTCAACACGGTAGTCATCAGTGATGGCGTTACCATGGGCACCGAGGGCATGCGGGCCTCGCTGGTCAGCCGCGAGGTGATTGCCGACTCGATTGAGCTAATGGGCCGGGGCTACCTCTTCGATGGTATGGTCGCGCTGGTCGGCTGCGACAAGACCATCCCCGGTGCGGCCATGGGGTTGGCCCGGCTCAATATTCCAGCCCTAATGATCTACGGCGGTTCTATCATGCCCGGCCACTATCAGGGCAAAGCTATTACCTCGCAGCATGTGCTGGAGGCCGTCGGGGCCGAAGCGGCTGGCCGGATCACCGCGGCCGAGCTGCGCGCCATCGAAGATGCCGCGTGCCCAGGCCCGGGCACCTGCGGCGGGCAATATACCGCCAACACCATGGCCATGGCCATGGAGTTCATGGGCCTGGCGCCCCTGGGCACGGGCGCCATCCCGGCCGTCGACGCCCGCAAAGAGGCGGTCGGCGTGCGCTGCGGCGAACTCATCATGGACGTGCTCAAGCGCGACCTGCGTCCGCGCGACCTGATGACCCGCGCTGCCTTTGAGAATGCCATCGCCAGTGTGGCGGCTACAGGCGGATCGACCAATGCCGTGCTGCACTTACTAGCTTTGGCGCGCGAGGTGGGCGTGCCGCTCTCCCTCGAAGACTTCGATATCATTAGCGCGCGCACGCCGATCATTACCGACCTCATGCCAGCTGGCCGCTATTCAGCAGTTGAGGTGGATCGGGCTGGCGGTGTAGAGCTGATCGCCAAGCGCGTAGTGGCGGGCGGCTTTGCGCGCGGCGACACGCTCACCGTCACCGGCCGTACCCTGGCCGAAGAGTCAGACTCAGCGGTGGAGACCTTGGGCCAGGATGTCATCGCGCCCATCGACCGGCCCTTCAAGGCCACCGGCGGGCTGGTGGTGCTCAGGGGAAACCTGGCCAGCGAGGGCGCGGTGATCAAGATGTCAAGCCACGAGCGCCCATATCATCGCGGCCCGGCGCGTGTATTTGACTCGGAAGAAGATGCCATGGCAGCCGTGATGGCGCAGGAGATTGTGCCGGGTGATGTGGTGGTGGTCCGCTATGAAGGGCCACGCGGCGGGCCGGGCATGCGCGAGATGCTGGGCGTCACCGCCGCGCTGGTCGGCCAGAACCTAGGCGAGACCGTGGCGCTCATCACCGATGGCCGCTTTAGCGGTGGCACACGCGGCTTGATGGTCGGTCACGTGGCGCCGGAGGCCGCGCGCGGCGGGCCGCTCGCCATCGTGCGCGATGGTGACAGCGTGGTTATTGACATCAATAGCCGCGGTCTGAACGTGGAGCTGACGGCGGCCGAAATTGAACGCCGGCTGGCCGACTGGCGCGAACCGGCGCCGCGTTTTACGACCGGGGTCTTCGCGCGCTATGCCGCGCTGGTCTCGTCGGCGTCGGAAGGGGCCGTGCTGGGCGTGCCCACCCGGCAAGCGCCAAACGCTGTGGCTGCTTCGGTCTAGGTACGCGCGCCTTCAATTTCCAGAACAGGCGATAACCCTCTCGCTGCCAGCGCAGCAGCGTGTCTGGCTTGATAACCCGCCGGCCTTGCTTCCAATTGGGAACCCCACGGGCGAGGGCCAACAGCGGCAATCGCTCCGGCCCCGTCAGCCGTAGCGTTTTCATGCGGCGGGGGAGGGTGACTACCTGTTGCCGCAACCATGCGTTTCTGGTCAGCAGTTCAATACGACTGCACAAGAGACCAGCGGCTGCGTTAGGCGGCGAAAGAGCTGGTTGGCGGCAGATGAAAGACTCGCCCACAGGTTCTTGGCGTATCGTCTGCCTTAGCTGAACATGACCGTATACGCTCCAGTGGATTTTGGATTAAGGTTGCCTGGAAAGTGGATCCTGCCCGGCTCACGCTTGAAATTAGCCCGGATGCAAGTGGTAGCCAGTCATCTGGTTCACCGGCCCGACGTGCTGCTGCTACTGGTCTGGCCCGCGCGGGCTGGCGCGGCTGCCGCAGTGGGTCTATGCGCTGGACGTTGAGGGTCGGCGCGTGAACTTGCATGAGTTGAGGATGGCCACGGTGCCGGGCGGTGCGGTGACGGTGTGGCAAATGTCGCCATATCCCAACGGGGGCCAGATGCCGGTACAGCCGACGCCCGACGGGCCGCCAGCGATCAGCGTGTGGCTGCGCGTGCCGTTTGACGCCGCCAGGACGCAGGTGCGGCTGATTAGTGAATTGGTGCCAGACATAGCTGTGGCTGACGGCTACTTCGGCCTCACGCGCACCTGGGCGGCGGGCGACACGTTGGAGTTGGCCTTCGAGATGCCTGTGACGGTGCAGCCCTTTCTGGACGACCGCTGATGACCATCCTGCCGGACGCGCCGCGCGTCGCCGTGATGCCGGTCGGAGCGTTCGACGCCGATCCCGTCCGAGCGGAGTACGACGCCATCGTTGCAGCGGTGCTCGCGCTCGGGGCCGAGTTGACAGTTGCGCCGCCGGTCGCGGATGAAGCGGGTGCGAGGCAGGCGCTCGAGGCCTTCGCCGCGACGCAGCCGGATCTGTTGCTCCTGATCCCGTTGCGGGGGATGAGTGCGCCAGTGATGGAGGCGGCGGTGCTGGCCGGTGTGATGCCGTGCTTGCTTTGGCCGGTGACCGGGCGCTTTGCGCTCCCCAGCAGCACGCTGGCCCTCGGCGCGCTGCGTGAGGCGGCGCGGCCGGTGGAGTTGTTGTTCGCGCCGCCCGACAACGCCGAGGCGCTGGCCCGGCTGGGTTGCATGCTGCGCGCTGCCACGGCCTACACCCGCCTGCGCCGCAGCCGCGTGGGCGTCATTGGCGGGCTGTTCCCCAACCTCGTGGCTTGCCGCTACGACCCGGCCACGGTACAGGCCAAGCTGGGCGTCACCTATCAGCCGATCTCGTTTGCGGAAGTGCGCGCGGCGCGGCAGGCGCAGGCCCCGGACCGTCTGGCAAACGACACGCTGGCGAGCACCTACGCTTTGTCGGCCGACGATGCGCCGGCGCTCGCAGCTGGGCTGCTGCTGCACCGGGCCCTGCAGCAGTTGGCCGAGGCGCACACCCTCGACGCCTTCGCCGCCGAGTGCTGGACCGCCTGCCCCGGCGAGTTGGGGTGCAATCCGTGCCTGGGCTTCATCGATGATTCGTATCTGCTGGCGTGCGAGGGCGATGGGCTGTTGGCCGCCGCGCACCTGATTGTGCGCTATCTCACCGGCCGCCGCGCCTACGTGGGCGACCTGTACGACCTGGACCTGGACGGCCACCTGACGCTGATTCACTGCGGCGGGCCGGCCTCGCTGGCGGCAGGAGGTGAGGGGGTGCTGGGCCCCTCGCAGACGGCGCGCGACCGGGGCTTTGAGACGATCACCTGCCGGCCGCAGCTCGCGCCAGGGCCGGCCACGCTCTTTCGCTACTACGGGCTTGGCTGTGATCAACTGCATCTGGCGCAGGCCACGCTCACCGGCTGCGAGTTGTCGCCCAACCTGACGGTCAAACTCACGCTGGCCGGCGACCGCTGGCATTTCCTTGAGCACTGCCAGGGCAATCATTACCTCGTGGTCGCCGGCGACAGGCGGGCCGAGCTGCGGCTGCTGGCAAAGTGGCTGGGCATCACCGTCTTCGAGACCTGAGGCTGGAACCACACCATGCCGCAACTGGCTGTCTTTCCGAAGGGCTATCTCGACGACATCATGTTTCGCAAGAGCATGACGGTCTACGAGTGGATCGCGCTGGCGGCGCCGCTGCCGGTGGCCGGGCTGGAGATGCACTACTTGTTCTTCGAGGGCATGGCGGAGGCCGAGGTGGACCGGGTGCGTGAGGCGTGCACCACGGCTGGGCTGGCCGTGCCAATGCTGTGCTTCTCGCCGGACTACACGCTCCCCGACCGGGCGCAGCGGTTGGCGGAGCTTGAGAAGCAAAAGCGCGCGATTGACCTGATTGCGCGGCTGGGCGGACGTTACTGCCGCACTCTGTCGGGCCAGAACTGGCCAAGACTTGACCGCGCGACGGCCGTGCGCGGCTGTGTCGAGATGATCCGCGCGGCGGCCGACTACGCCGGGGAGCGGGGCGTCATCCTGAACATGGAGAACCATTATAAGGAAAGCTTCTGGGACTATCCCGAGTTTGCGCTGCGCTCGGAGGTCTTTCTGGAGATCGTGGATCAGATTGACTCGCCGGCGTTTGGGATTAACTTTGACCCATCGAACGCGATTGTGGCCGGCGAAGATCCGCTGACGGTGCTGGAGCAGATCAAGGAGCGAGTGGTGACAATGCACGCCAGCGACCGCTACCTGGCGGGCGGCACGCTGGCCGACCTGCGCCGCCTGGAGCGCGACCCGTTGCATGGCTATGCTCGGTCCATTCAGCATGGGGTGATCGGGCGCGGGCTAAACGACTATGACGCGATCTTTCGCACGCTGCGCGGCGTGCGGTTCGACGGCTGGATTTCGATTGAAGACGGCGTGAACGGGATGGACGAACTGCGGCAGTCGGCGGAGTTTCTAAACGAGAAGATCGCGCAACACTTTGGGGCGTGAGGGTGGCGACCAGGCCTGGGGCGAGTGAGGCTTGTTGGAGGAGACGCTCGCGTCGCGCGCAGACGGCTGCCCTAAACGGAGACCGCGCCGCCCGTGTCTATCAACGGCAACTGGCGGTAAAGCGCAGCGCTGCCCTGTTTGGCGTTTGCGTGTCTCCGGCCGTCAGGCACTGGCCGCCAGACGCTCCCACAGCGCCCAAGCCAATGGCCGGGGGCAGGTGACGAACAGTTGGCCGAAGCCCGTGCCGCCGTCGAGCAGGCGGGGCCAGGGAGCGAGGTGAGGGCCTATGCGGTGGACTTGACCCAGGCCGCTGATATTAACCGTCTCGTAGCTTATGTACAGCGCGATTTGGGACCGATCTCCATTCTAATGACGAATTCCGGTGGGCCGCCGGCAGGCCGCTTTGACGATGCCACTGATGAGAAGTGGGAGGCTGCTTACCAACTCACGTTCTTGAGCGCCGTGCGGCTAATTCGCGCCGTGCTGCCCGATATGAAGGCCCAGCGGTGGGGCCGAATCATCAACTTCACGTCCCGCGCCATCAAAGAGCCCATAGAAGGGCTGATGATCTCCAATGCAGTGCGATTGGCAGTGGCGGGCATGGCCAAGACCCTGGCAGCGGAAGTGGCCGAATTCGGCATCACGGTCAACAATCTGGGCCCCGGCCCGACAACCACAGATCGCGCCATTGAGCTAGCTGCGCGCCGCGCGCAATTAAAAGGGGTGACC
>JBBRZY010000272.1:0-6643 GCA_038252885.1 Anaerolineales bacterium
CCGCCGCGTAGATATATCCCGTCTGGGTCGAGCACCTCGCGCAGCAGTTGCAACTCGTGGTCGGTGGGCGGGGCAGTCACGCGCAGCGTCTCGGCCACTTGCAGCGGCCAGCCGGTGTTGGCTAGCGCCTGCGCCACCGTCTTGTCGGGGTGCAGCGCCGTCAGCGTTAGCTCGCCGTTCGCATCTGGCTCGAGCAGGCCCAGGTCGGTGACCACCGCTTGTGGGCCGCCGCCGCGCACGCCGCTGGCCGCGCGCGCACCGCCGCCGTCGAGGAAGCCCGCGCCGGTGATGAAGTCACACTTCGCCGGGAAGCGGCGCTTCTGGTGGGGCGTGAGCAGGTAGGTGCGGTTGGCCCAGGCCGCGATCTCGGCGCTGCCGCCCGAGCCGGGTAGGCGCACCGTGGGTAAAGCGTAGTCACCGATGACGGTGGCATTGACGTTGCCGAAGCGGTCCACCTGCGCCCCGCCCAAGAAGCCGACGTCGATCAGCCCACGCTGCAAATAGAAGGCGAAGATTTCGTACATGGAGCAGACCGCCGCCGCGCCCGACACCAGCGTGGGGTCGCCGATGGAGAGCGGCAGCCGCGCCGGCTGTGCGCCGACCACGCCCGCCTCGTAGATCATCAGCAGGTTGGGGGCGTGCGTGCGCCGCGCCAGGTTGCAGGCCAGGTTGGGCAAGCCCACGCCCACAAACACCACGTCGCCGTCGCGCAGCAAGCGCGCGGCGTTGATCGTCATCAATTCGGCCGGCGTGTAAGTCGTCATGCGGGCGCTTTCGTCTGCAGAAATGCGAGCGTCGCCTCGGCCACCACCCCCGGCGCTTCGAGCGGCACCAGATGGCCGGTGTGGGGCACATCGACAACCACGGCCCGGGGCAGCTTGGCCTGCAAGCGGCGCACCGCGCTGGGCCGCAGCGTGTCCGTCTCGTGGCCGCGCACGATCAGCACCGGCACGGTCAGCCGTTGAATCGCGCCCCACAAGTTGAGCGGGCCGGTGGCGTAAATCTTCGCCTCCCACTCGGGCGAGAAAGCCAGTTCCACTGTGCCGTCCGGCCGGGGGCGCGCCAGCGAGTCGACATAGGCGCGCAGGCCGGCGTCATCAATCCGGCTGAAGATCGGCGCGCGCCGGTAGCGGGCGAACATCTCGTCGGCGCTGGCGAACACGCGGCGGCGGCGCAGCGCCCCGGGGATCAGCGGGTGCACGTAGCGCGCCAACCCGACCCGCCGAAAGAAGTTCCAGGCCGCCAGCAGCCGCAGCGGAAAGAACACCGGCTCGATCAGCACCAGCGCCCGAAACAGCTCTGGTTTACGCAGCGCCACCGTCGCCAGCAGCAGCGCGCCCAACGAATGGCCCACGCCGACCCAGCCGCGCGCGCCTTGCGATTCCAGGTCGGCCAGCAGGTCGTCGGCCAGCGGCTGCCAATTGCGCAGGCCGTCCGGTTGGCTGCCCGGCCAGAGCGGACGCAGCGGCGTGGCCGTCACATGGTAATGCGGCGTCAGCGCGTGCAACAGCGGCGCGTAGGCCTCGGGCGGGTAGCCGTTGGCGTGGGCAAAGGTCAGCGCGGGGCCGTCGCCGCCGAAGTCTACGACCGCCGGCCGGGCCGGGTCAGGCGGTTTCGGATTCAAGGACGGATTTTTGCGCGCGGAGTTGGGCGAGTTGGTGCTCATAGGCTTGCAGCATCGGCGCGTAGGTGTACTCTAGCACGCGCTGCTGCTCGCGGGCCACGCGCGGCAGGTGGCCGACCGCCAGCCAGCAGAACAGCACATGCGCCAGCATAAAAATGACCACCAGCGCCAACAGCGAGGCCAGGCTGCCGACCGCGCCAAAGCGCCAGGCCCACAGCCCCCAGCCCACCAACCCCACGGGCCAGGCAAAGGCCAGCCCCCAGCCAGTGACGCGCACCGTGCTCCACAAGCCCACGCGCGTGCCCGGCATTCGGCACAGGTAACTCAACGTCAGCGCTGACCAAAACTCATACAGCCCCACCAGCCCCACCAGCGCCAGCCGCGAGGCGGTGGGGGTCAGCAGCGCGGGCTCAGAGAATAGCCCCACCGCCGCCGCCAGGATGCTGTTGAAGCCCAGCCCGGTCAGCAGGGTGCCGACCCAAAACAGGGCCACGGCGCGCGCCTGGTAGTTTTGAGAGCGCACGCGCGCCCGCACCTGCTCGGTCTCCAGCGCGGCCACGTTGCGGCTGAGGTCCACGATCTCGGCCTCCAGCCGGGCCAGGCGCTGGCGGCGCTCGAGCATCTGCGAGCGGCGGGCCGAGCCGGGCGAAGCGCCGGGGGTGGGGCCGGCCGGCGGGGTGTAGGCGGGCGGGCGGCCGCTGGGCATGGCGGCGCGGTTCGGCGGCGGCGGCTGGTTGAGGGTGGCATCGTAGGCCGCGCGCTTGGCCGGGTCGCTCAGCACGCCGTAGGCCAGGTTGAGCGACTTGAGGCGCTCCTCGGCGAACTGGCGCGCCTCCGGCTTGAAGTGCGCCAGCCGGTCGGGATGAAAAATTTGGGCCATGGTGCGGTAGGCCGTCCGCACTTCATCGGGGGAGGCCGCCGGCGGCACGCCCAACAGGTCGTAGTAGTTCATCACCCGCAGTCTAGTCCAAAGCCCGCCGCAGTTGCCGGACGACTGTGTCCAGCACTTTCACGCGGGCGTAGTGTTTGTCGTTGGCCGCCACAATAGTCCAGCGCGCGGCGGCGGTGCTGGTCTTGGTGAGCATGTCGTTGACGGCCAGCTCATACTGCGGGCGCTTCTCGCGGTTGCGCCAATCGTCGGGCGTCAGCTTCCAGGCTTTGAATGGGTCGGCGGCCCGCGCCTCAAAGCGCTTAAGCTGCTCCTCGGCGCTGGTGTGCAGCCAGAACTTGCAGATGACGGTGCCGCGCGCGTGCAGTTGCTGCTCGAAGCGGTTGATCTCGGCGTAGGCGCGCTGCCAGGCGGCCTCGGAGCAGAAGCCCTCCACGCGCTCGACCAGCACGCGGCCGTACCACGAGCGGTCGAACACCGCCACCTGCCCGGCGTGCGGCAGCCGCCGCCAGAAGCGATACAGGTAGTGGCGCTCTTTGTCGTCCCCGGCCGGCGCGGCGATGGGATGCACCACGTAGCCGCGCGGGTCGAGGCAGGTGGTCAGCCGCTTAATAGCGCCGCCCTTGCCGGCCGCGTCCCAGCCTTCAAACACGAGCACCACCGGGCGCTGCTGTTGGTAGACCTGAAAGGACTGGAGGTGCAGCCGCTTTTGCAGGGCCTTGAGCCGCCGTTTGTATTCGGCGTCAGTCAGCGTGACGGTCAGGTCAACTGCGTCAAGCATGGTCGGCCTCCGCGGTGGCGCTTGATTCTTCCACGAGGTCTTGGGCCGAGGGCGCTTCCAGGTCGGCGGCCGGGGCGGGCGCCTCGGCGCCCAGCCGCTGTTCGAGCGCGGCGACCACCGTCTCCAGCACCTTTAGCTGGGCAAAGGGTTTGTGGGTCGCCTCCACCAGCGTCCAGGGCGCGTGCGGGGCGTCGGTGCGCGCCAGGGCGGTGTCGACCATTTTGAGGTAGCGCCGGTAGGCCCGATGCTGGGCCTGGTCTTCCTCGTCCACTTGCCAGCGCGTGAGCTTGTCGTCGAGCAGGGCTTCAAACCGGCGGCGCTGGGTCTTCTTGCTGATGTGCAGCCAGAACTTGCACAGCAGCGTGCCGTCATCGGCCAGCGTCTGCTCGAAGTTGCGAATTTCTTGATAGGCGGCCTGCCACTCGGAGCGCGTGGCCAGCCCCAGCAGCCGCTCGATGAGCACGCGCCGATACCACGAGCTGTCGAAGATGACGATTTGCCCGGTGGCCGGCACGTTGAGCCAGAAGCGGCGCAGCCAGGGGAAGCGCTGCTCGAACGGCTCGGCGGGGTGGATGGGGACTACCCGCATGCCGCGCGGGTCGAGCTGCGCGGCCAGCACGCTGATGACGGCGCCCTTGCCGGCCGCCGCCCAGCCCTCCAGCACCACCATCACCGGCGTCTTCTGCTGAAACAGCGTCTGCTGTAAGGCATAGAGCCGCCATTGCAGCGGCTCGCACCGGCGCTTGAATTCGGTGCGGCTGACAGATTGGTGCAGGTCGAGGTCGTTCAGCATCTAAAACTCTCCATAATTAACCGGCGCGCTCCACTTGGGCCGCACCGCCAGCCGGGTGTGCGCCTCTGGCCCCAGCTTGGCCCAATAAGTGTCGCGGTCGGGCAGGCCGAACACCCACTCATCCAGCCAGGCCTGCACACCGCCCGGCGTGGCCGAGCGCTTGTCCCACTCCAAATAGAAACTGTTGTCGCGGTCGTAGTAGCCCTGCGTGTACGACGGATGCGCGGCATGCGGCACATGGCACACGGCGCTGACGCGCAGGCCGGGAATGAGCGTGCGGTTGGGGTCGGAGCGGATGACGGCCTCGTCCACGATCTCTTCGGCGGTGACGATGACGCGCTGGGCGGCAAAGGCGGCCTCGCGCTGCTCACCCAGGATGCCCCAAATCTGCGTGTTGCCGTGGATGTCGGCGCGCTGGGCGTGCAGCAGGGTCACGTCGGGCGTCAGGGCTGGCACGGCCGTGAGCAGGCGCCCGCTGTATGGGTCGGCGATAGTGCGGTACTGCGGGTTGGCGCGCGCCAGGTCGTCGGCGCCGGTGGGCTGCATCGGCAGAAACGGCAGGCCGCTGGCCCCGGCCGTCAGCCGCGTGATCATGGCGAAGTGGCTGTACTCCTCAATCGCCAGCCGGCCGGCCTCGATCTCGGCCCGCACCAGCCGCAGCGAGCCGACGCCAGGGTTGCCGGAGTACGAGAAGATCAGCTTGTCGGCGCAGCCGGCCGCGATCATCTGCTCATAGACGATATCGGGCGTGGCGCGCGCCAAGGTCAGCCCGCGCCGCCCTTGCCGGATGATCTCATGCCCGGCCGCAAACGGGATGAGGTGCGTAAACCCGGCGGCGTAAATCAGATCGCCGTCGTGCACGTGCGCCGCCACCGCCTCGGCCAGAGACATGAGCTTGGTCATCGCGGGGATTATACAACCGGGGAGGAAAGGCTGAGACAGCGAAAGATGAGCGGCCAGGGTCAGGTGCGTCCGCTACTTGCGCGGCACCGGCTCCAACTCGGCCGGCAGCGGCTGGTCGGTCAGCCAGGCGCGCAGCGTGCGGTTGAACAGCTCCGGCGCCTGCAGCGGCCAGTATTGGCCCTGGCCGCGCACCTGCCAGGCCTGCCCGCCCAGCATCGCCGCCGAGATCAGGCGGGCCGAGCGCTTCATGGGGCTCGGTTCTTTCTGGCCCATCGTCAGCAGGATGGGCGTTGCCAGGCGCGTTAGACCGGGCGGCAGCGTGAACGTCAGATTGGCCTTGCGGATGCGCGCCAATGCCGCGCTGCTGGTGCGGCGCGCGTCGGCCGCGAAGTCGGCGTAGTAATCGGCTGGCAGGCCCAGGCGCTTGAAGTTAGCGCGGATCAGCACATCCCAGTTTTTGAGCGGGTCGTAAAGTTTAACGCTGGCCGCCAGCAGCCCCGCGCCCGCCATTGGCCGCACCAGCGCGCCACTGAGCAGCGAACGGTCGAGCAGCCGCGCGGCCACCGCGAACAAGGCCACGCCCACCTGCGCGCCCAGCGCCAAGCCGACCACGTGCGCCTGGCCGTCGTGGGCCTGCTTGTGGATCAGCTCGGCCACCTGCGTCACGGCGCTGCGCAGGCTAAACTCGCCGCTGGTGGTGTTCTGCCCATGCTCGGGCAGTGTCGGCACCAGGCAGTGATAGTCGCCCTCGAAGGCGGCCACCTGCTGGCGCCACATCCATGCGCCAACCGCGCCGCCGTGCAGGAAGACGATGGTGGGCGCAGTCGCGGGGCCGGAGGCAGTGAAGGGTAACGGCATAGGCAGCGTGCGCTATTGGGTGGGTCCCCAAATGATTTCGGCCGCATGGTTGATGTAGGCCAGGCCCTCGGGCAGGATCACCGCCGCCAGGCCGTTATGAAAGACGGGCGCCATACTGCCGAAGTCGTAACTGAACTGCGCCGGGATGACGATCGTGCCGGTCGTGTCCACAAAACCATACGACACCCCGCGCTGCGCGGTGTTGTCGCGCATGAGCACGCCGGCCAGGCCCTCGGAAAAGTCGCCACCCTCGAAGAACTGCGGCTCGATCACGAACTCGCCGGCCGGGTTGATGTAGCCAAATTGGGGCAGGTCGGTGGAGTCGAGCAGCATGACTGCCGCCAGACCGTCGGAAAAGGGCTCGGCATCGTCGAACTGCACCGCGATCACGAACTCGCCGGCCGGGTTGATATAGCCGTATTTAGGCGAATCCGAGGGCCTAATAAAGGTTGCCTCGGCCAGGCCCTCGGTGAAAGGACCGGCGTGCGCGAACTGCGTCGGGATGACCAGCGCGCCGGATGGGTCAATGTAGCCGCCCAGGCCGCCGTTTTCGTAATTCGGCGTGACATAGGCCAGGCCCTCGGAGAAGGGCGCGCCGAACGCGAACTGCGGCTCGATGACGAACGCGCCGCTGTGGTCGATATAGCCGTAGTGGCTGCCCACGCGCACCGCGGCCAGTCCTTCAGAGAAGTCGTAGGCGTCGTCGAACTGCGGCTCGATGACGAAGGCGCCGGTGTGATCGATATAACCAGACAAGCCGTTGACCTTGGCCCACGCCAGCCCATCAATGAAGTC
>JBBRZY010000273.1:0-6640 GCA_038252885.1 Anaerolineales bacterium
GACGCCATGCCTGAGGGCGGCACGCTGACCATCCGGGTGAAGGCGGCGGCGCCCGCCCAGGTCGTGATCGAGGTCGCGGATACGGGCACCGGCATTGCGCCCGAGGATTTGGAAAAGGTGATGGAGCCGTTCTTCACCACGAAGCCGGAAGGCAAAGGCACGGGCCTGGGTTTAGCCATTTGCCGCCGCATCGTACAGGAGCATAGCGGGACGTTTGAGATCAGCAGCGCTGGGATTGGGCTAGGCGCTACGGTGCGTCTGACCCTGCCTGACACGAGCGCGGTGAACGGGGATTATTTTCGCGAAAATTGAGGCACGGGGCGCCAATGCCGCTCCTGGCGCCCGAGGCGGGCTTGGTCGCTTCGCTCCAATTTCCCCCTCCCTCCCAATCAGGCGACCGACCAGCTGACGACCCGCACGGGGAGAGCTTTGAATGACCGATACCGCCCTCAACTCGGTGCTGCTCGTAGACGATGAGGCGCCCCTGGCGACCGCCCTAGGCCAAGCCCTCCAGGCCGCCCGGTATCGCGTTCAGGTGTGTACCTCGCCCCAGGCGGCGCTGATCGCGCTCGGGGCCGAGCGCTACGATTTGCTGCTGACCGACCTGATGATGCCGGGCATGGATGGCACCACGCTGCTTCAGGCCGCGCACGACATTGATCCAAGCTTGGTCGGCATCATCATGACCGGCCAGGGCACGGTCGAAACGGCAGTCAAAGCCATGAAGACCGGCGCCTATGACTATGTCCTAAAACCCTTTAAACTCGCCACACTGCTGCCCGTGCTGGTTCGGGCCCTCGAACTGCGCCGGCTGCGGGGTGAAAACCTGCAGCTGCGCGAAACCGTGGCGCTGCATACGCTGAGCGCGACGGTGGCCACCACCCTCGACCGGCAGCAGATCTTGACCGCCACGCTGGCAGCCGTCCGCCAGCAAAATGATGCTGACGAAGTTTCGATCCTATTGCTTACGCCCGACGGCGCCGAGCTGCGCGTGGCCGCCGTCGAGGGCGTTGGCCGCGAGGAACTGCTTGGCCACCGGCTGGCAGTGGGCCAGGATATTGCGGGCTGGGTGGCGCAGCATCGAGAATCGCTGTTGCTAAATGGCCCGGTGGCCGACCCTCGGTTTCAGCCCCGCTGGCCGCGGCCGGAAATCCGCTCGGCCATCTCCATGCCGATGCTGGCCGGCGGCACCCTCATTGGCGTCATGAACATCAATAGCTTGCGCCGCCACTGGCCCATTACCCCCGGGCAACTAAAGGCCCTGACCCTGATGGCCAACACCGCGGCGGCGGCCCTGCAAAACGCCAACCTATTCGCCGCCGTCGACGCCAATGAAAGGCGCTTCCGGGCGCTGGTTCAAAACAGCTCCGACGGAATCACCTTGCACAGCGCCGACGGCCGAGTGTTATATGCCAGCCCCTCGGTCGAACGCATGGGCGGCTACGCCAGCGACGAGCTGCAGGCCAATGAGCCCATGGTCCTGGTTCATCCCGATGATCGGCCCATTGCCGACCAACTCATGCTCAGTTTGATGCAAACTCCTGGCCAGCCCCATCAGGCTGAATTGCGCAGCCGCGGCCGCGATGGCACCTGGCGTTGGCTGGCCGTCACCGCGGTTAACCTCTTAGAGCAGCCAGAAGTGGCGGCGATTGTGAGTAACTACCGCGACATTACCGAGGCCCGCGAGGCCGATCGGCAAATTCGCTTCCAGGCGTACCTGTTGGACCGCATTGGCCAGGCCGTTATCGGTACTAATCTCGAGGGCCGTATCACCTACTGGAACCACCATGCGGAGACCCTCTATGGCTGGAGCAAGGCCGAAGTACTCGGCCTAGATATCGCCACAGTGACACCGGCCCAAACCAGTTGGGCCCAGGCTCAGGAGATCTTGAAGCAGCTGCGGGCTGGCGAAAGCTGGCAGGGCGAGTTCGAAGTCCAGCGCCGCGACGGCTTAGTCTTCCCGGTCCTAGTCACCGACTCGCCCGTGCACGATGAAGCCGGCCAATTAATTGGCATCGTGGGGGTTTCAGCTGATATCACAGAACGCCGCCGAAGTGACCTGGCCTTGCGCCAATCGGAGGAGCGTTTTTCCCACGCCTTTCGCGCCAGCCCCGCCGCCCTTCGCATCACCGAGATGGGCGCTGAGGCCCGCTTTGTGGATGTCAACCGCGCCTTTACCCGGATGCTCGGGTATGAACGCGACGAAATCGTTGGGCACATTGCCGAGGGCTTTGGATTGTGGCTGCAGCCGTCCGAACGGCAGCGCGTTCTGACGCATTTAGAACGGCATGGAGCGCTCTACGATGTCGAAGTTACATTCCGCACGAAGGTGGGGCAGTTACGCGACACCCTGACGTCGTTCGAAGTGATCGAACTGAATGGGCGGCGATGTATTCTGACTAGCAGCTTCGACATCACCAGCCGCAAACAGCACGAACGCGAGCTGGAGAGTATGGCCGCTATGAGCCGCGCCCTGCACCACGCCGACACGTGGGTGCAGATGCTGACGCTCTTCCTTGATCAGGCGATCCAGCTGCTCGACGCCGAAACCGGGGCATTTGTGCGCCATACGGCGGCTGCAAATGAGAACCGCTTTGAGCTGGGGCGCGGGGTCTGGTCGCAGGCCAGCGCCTTGACGAATCGGCTAGAAGCAGACTGGGAACTCCGCCTGACAGCCAACAGCCCGCCCGCTATTAGTCCCTCGCCCGATTGGCCGGCCGTGGGGTCGGCTGACGCTTCGCCGCGGGCAATGATCAGCTTGCCTCTGAATGCTTTTGAACAACTGGTCGGTTTCTTGTGGGTGGGCCGAGAAAAACCGTTTACAGAAGGCGATGCGCGCGTGCTTTCGGCCGTGGCGGGGGTGGGCGCCAATGCCCTCCAGCGGGCTGCCCTCCACGAGCAGCTCGAACGCCAGTTGGCCTACGAATCGGCCTTGCGCGAGATTGATGTGGCCATCAGCGCCAGCCTCGACCTGCGGGTTACGCTCGACCTCCTCATTGGGCAAGTTGTAACCCACTTGGTGGTTGACGCCGCCGCGATTCTGCTGATCAATCCGCTGACGCACCAGCTCGAATATGCTTCGCAGCGCGATATAACGGGCAACCTTAGCGCGCGCAAAACGCGCTCAATGGCGCCGGTGCTGGCCAAACAAGTGATGGCCGACCGGCGCCTGATCAGCTTGCCCGGAGCGGGGGAGGCGCCAATCGATGTGGCCTGGCTGGACGGTCTCGGTTTCCAGACTTATTGCGGGGTGCCGCTGGTTACCAAGGGCGTGGTCGCCGGCGTGCTTGAAGTTTTTAACCGGTCAGCGTCTACGCCCAGCCCCGAATGGATTGAATTCCTCGAAGCGTTGGCGCGCCAAGCCGCCATCGCCATTGACAACGCCCGCCTGTTTGAGCGCCTACAAAACACCCTGCTGGAGCTACGGCTGTCATACGATGCCACTATCGAAGGGTGGTCACGCGCGCTTGACCTGCGTGACAAGGAAACCGAAGGTCACAGCCAGCGCGTCACCGAGCTGGCGCTGTTGCTCGGGCGGGCATTCGGGCTAACCGGCCAGGCCTTGGTTCAGCTGCGGCGTGGGGCCCTGCTGCATGATGTGGGCAAGCTCGGTATTCCGGATGCGATCTTGCTCAAGCCGGGACCGCTGACCGATACCGAATGGGCCATCATGAAACAGCATCCGACCTATGCCTATGAGATGCTCTCGCCGATTACTTACTTGTTACCGGCGCTCGATATTCCCTATGCGCATCACGAAAAGTGGGATGGCACCGGCTATCCGCGCGGTCTGCGCGGCGCGGAGATTCCACTGGCAGCGCGTGTCTTTGCGATTGTAGACGTGTGGGATGCGTTGCGCTCCAAACGGCCCTACCGTCCGGCCTGGACTGAAGCGCAAGTTCGCGAACATATCCGCCAGAGGGCGGGCACCCATTTCGACCCGCAGGTGGTGGAGGTGTTTGAGCGACTGACAGCCAACGGTGCGCTGGCCGGCCCAGTCTGCTGATCGTGGATGACGAAGTCAATGTCACGCGTTCGCTTGTGCGCAGTCTAGGCGCCGAGTTTGAAGTGTTTACCGCCCCGAGCGGCGCAGAAGCGCTATCCATTCTGGATCGCGAAATTATCCAAGTGCTGCTGACCGATCAACGTATGCCGCAGTTAAGCGGGGTCGAGTTACTACAGCGGGCCTGGGCCACGCACCCACTAATCCGGGCCATCGTATTTTCAGGGTACACCGACCCAGCTTAGATGGTGGCCGCCCTGGCACTGCCCAATGGGGTCGGCTTTATGCCCAAACCATGGCAGCTGGATGAACTTCGGAAACGCTTGCTAGACGCTGCCAACGCCGTAGATAGGCCCGGAACGGCCGCTTGATTTTGACAACCGGTCTTGCAAACTGCCGGGGGGCCTGCTAGTGCTGGATCGGCGGTGCGCGGTGTGCCGCGAACGCGCCGGCTGAGCAAGCGTTCGCCAGTGTTCGGAACCCACTTCTTGACAGATACAGGCCACCCGGCCAATCGGAACCACCTAGACAGCGATAGAACTGTTGGCTTCGACCGACTTTTCTATCTGATCGCGGCCATTTTTCTTGGCTCGATATAATGCCGCGTCCGCCAACCGCACGACGTCTTCAATTTAATGTGCAATGAACGCCCCGAAAGGCTGCTTCTTTAATATAGACGCGCCATGCCGCTGGGCCGCAGGTTCGTTTCGCGCTGCCTTGTGACGCTTTTGAGACGCTAGCGGCATATTCTATAAGAACCAAGCTCAATTCTGGCGTGCGATGACGGTGTCCGGCGAAAATGCAGCGTGTGGCTGACGATTAACTGGTGTGATAGGCATTGAAAACCGCATAGACCGCTTGATTTTGGCGGCGGCGGTGTGGTGGTAGGTCCATTTAGCCCTTGGCTGCTTTTGGGCAGCCGCGGCATCACCAGTATCAATGAGGGTAGCCAGTGAGTAGTCAGCCGCCAGAAGCGAAGCAAATCCTCTTATTTTCCCTCGGCGAACCCCGCTATGCCTTGAACCTATCCGTCGTCGAGCGGGTGATCCAGGCCGCGGAAGTCATCTCACTCCCCCAATCACCGCCCTTCGTTCTGGGGGTGATCAATGTGCAAGGGCAGGTCATCCTGGTGGTAGACATCCGCCAGTGTTTTGGATTGCCGGCGCGCGAGGTGAGCGTGACCGATCAGTTCATCCTGGCCCGGACCTCGGCGCGGCGCGTGGCCGTAGTAGCCGACTCCGTCAGTGGCGTGGTCGAGCCGACCGAGCATCAGTGGCTGGCGGCCAGCGAAGTTATGCCCGGCGCGCAATATATCCATGCTGTCGCCAAGCTAGATGAAACCCTGGTCCTCGTCTGTGACCTGAACCAAATCCTCTCATTCGAAGTTGAACCCCTACTCCAAACGAATCTGGCTGGCGCCCTGCCGGTTGATAGGGTATGACGGCCAATTTCCTTGATACCGAGTTAGAGGCGCTCAGCGCCTACTTAACCGCCGGCCTGGGCCTGGCTTTTCCGCCCGCGCGCTGGGCCGACCTGGAGCGCCAGATAAATTCGGCGGCCGAAGAATTCGGTTATGGTGATGGGCGCGCGTTTGTGAACTGGCTGCTCGCCTCGCCTCTAAGCCAAGCGCAGGTGGCGATGCTGGCCGCCCACTTGACGATTCCCGAAACCTATTTCTGGCGCGAGCCACAGGTTTTCAAAGCGCTGCGCACCTCCATCCTGCCAGCTCTCATCCGGCAGCGCGCCGCGGGCACGCGCCGGCTGCGGTTGTGGTGCGCCGGCTGTTCGACTGGCGAGGAAGTCTATTCGATCGCTATCCTGTTGAGCGAGCTGGTCCTGGTCAGGGATGATTGGGAGATAACGCTTCTGGCCACCGATATCAACGCGCGCGTGATGCAGCGCGCGGCCGCCGGCGTCTATGGCGAGTGGTCCTTTCGCGATACCCCGCCAGGCTTGCGGGAGTACTATTTCACGCGCCGGCCGGATGGCCAATACGAAGTGCTCCCCCAGCTGCGGACCATGGTGACCTTTGCCCAGCTCAACCTGGCCGAAGACAGCTATCCGTCGCTGCTCACAAATACCCAGTCGATGGATGTCATTTTCTGCCGCAACGTCTTGATGTACTTTGACTTGGAACGCAGCCGGGCGGCGGCTCAGCGTCTGTACCAGGCCCTGACCCCGGGCGGCTGGCTGGTCGTCGCGGCCGCCGAGGTATCCGACCGGCGTTTTCCGCTTTTCACGCCCGTCGCCTTTCCGGGGGTTTATCTCTATCGACGCGATGACGGCCTGGCAAGCGGCGCCTTGCCCACACTGGTCCGGTCGGCTGCGCCGACTGTTACCAGTCCTTCGCCACAGCCGGCAAGGGTGCGGCCAGCGCCGGACCCCGCCCCGGCGGAAACCGGCCGCCTGCGCCCAGCCACTGTATCCGCCGCTGCCGACCCGCAGCCTCAGGAAGCGCTGAAAGCCCGCGACCTGGCTGGGCAGGGAAAGCTGGCTGAGAGCCTGTCTGAAAAGTCAGATCAATGAGCCAAACGTTTGACCATCAGGCGGATCATGGCGACATAGATGAAGGCTTCGCTGGTTTCAGGCAAGCGCTCGTAGTCGCGCGCCAGGCGCCGGTTGCGGGTCAGCCAGGCA
>JBBRZY010000274.1:0-6639 GCA_038252885.1 Anaerolineales bacterium
GTCGGCCGGGGTGCTGCGAGTCGGACTGGGCCCACAGGTTGCCGGCGGCGTCCCAGACCTGCACGCTGGCGGCGTAGTCGGCGGCGGGGACGGTCTGGGCGCGCCAGTAGAGCGTCAGGACGAGCGCGCCGTCGGCGGGCAGCGTGAGCGCGGCCGGGTCGTGGCCGAGCAGCACGAGTTGATCGCCGAAGTTCACATCCAGCGGGCGCGCCACGCCGGCCACGGCGGCGCCGTCGAACAGTGAGTGTGAAAAAAGCGTGTCGCGCCCCTCGATGACGGCAACGCGCACCCCTAGCAGCGCCAGCGCGGTGACGGCGATTGCACCATAGGCGGCTAGGGGCATTGGCGCGGCGGCGGGCTGGACAGCAGCGGCCGGCGCGGCCCGCGCTCGCCAACTGCGCACCGCGACGACCGCCAGCGCCAGCACGGTCAGCAGCGAGAGCGCGACCGCACCAGTCCGCAGCGGCGTGAGGGCAAAGGTGAGCGTGACCGTGTGCGCGCCGGCTGGCACAACGACCGTTGCCAGGCCGGTGCCCTCGGCGGCCGTCAGCGGCGCGGGTTGGCCGTCCACGGCCGCGCGCCAGCCGGGATAGGCGAAGAGGTCAAAGGTGAGGGTGGCCGGCGCGGCGGCGATCACCTGCGCGCTGAGGTGCGTGAGGCCGGCTTGCTGGCTGGTGAGGGTGACGCCAGGGGGCAATTGACTCAGGCGCGCGATGACATCGGCCACGGCGTAGGCGGCGCGCAGGGCGTCGGCGGGCGGGAGCGTTTGCACGGCGGCGGGCAAGAACTCGCCGGTGGAGGTGGTGCCGAGTTGGCCGCTGGTGGTCTCGTAGGTCGTCAGGTCGCGCACGGTGGCGGTGGCCGGGGCGTAAGAGGCGGGCGCAAAGCTCCAGGTGAGCGCGGTGACGTAGAGCGCCGCCAACGCCGCGACCAGCAGGCCGGGGCGCAGGGTGGGAAGCCGATTGGGGCAGGCGGCCCAGCCCCGGCCGGCCAGCAGCGCCAGGACGAGGCTGGCCGGCCCCACCAGCCGCCACGGGAACTGGATGATGCTGGCGACGGGCACGAGCGTCCAGAGGGACGTGGTGAACGGCAGCGTGAGCGCGGCGTAGCCCAGCAGCGCGGCGGTGAAGGCCAGGGTCGCGCCCTCCAGCCGGCGCGCGCGCCACGCGCCGAGGGCGAGGCCGAGGATGGCCAGGGCCAGCGCGGCCAGGCTTAGGCTGGGGGCGACGACGTGAAAGACCAGCCGGGGGTCATAAGTTTGCGGCCAGGCCAGCAGTTGGCCCAGTGCCAGAAAGTTGTTGCGGAAGTCTAAGTCGCTGGGGGCGGTCAGTTGGTGCACCTGCACCGCGCCGGTCTCCAGCACGGCGGGCAGCAAGAAGTAGGCGCTCAGGCCGAGGCCGAGGAGCAACGCCCGCCCGGCCGCGCCGAGCCGCGCGCGCACGGGCGGCAGCGCCTGTTCCGCCGGCCAGAGCGCGGCCAAGAGCAACAGCGGCAGGGCCAGGAAGGCGGTGAGGAAGTGCGTCAGCGCCAGCGCCGCGAACAGCAGGCCGGCCACGCTCACGCGCCGCCGCTGGCTGGGCAGGCTTGGAAACAGGCCTAGTCTCCCAAACGCCCACAGCGCCCAGGGCAGCAGGCCGAGGCCGAGCGTCTCGGGCAGCGCGCCACGCGCCAGGGCGTTGAAGTATAGGTAGGGGCTGAGGCCATAGGCCGCCGCCGCTAAGAAGCCGGCAGTTGCGCCCCAACGCGCGCGGGCCGCCGCATACGCGCCGGTGACGGCCAGCAGCCAGGCCACGGCATAGACGCCGAGCAAACTGTTGGCCAGGCTCAGGCCCAGCAGGTTCAGCAGCGCGCCCAGGTAATAGGTGAGCGGGGGATAGTAGTTGAAGAGCGGGTAGCCAAAGCCATAGGCCAGGTCGGGCGCCCAGCGCGGGAAGAGCACGCCGTGCCGCAGCAGGTGGACGAACTCGACCAGGCGGTAGTAGTGGATGAGGCCGTCGCCCAGGCTGGGGTAGCCGGCCCGCAGCACCGGCCAGAAAGCCAGCAGCGTCAGCGCGCCGAGGGCCAAGGCGGGCGCGGCGCGGCGCAGCCGGGAGCGGGTCATGGCGCGGGCGCGACCACGACGGGGCCGAGCGCCAGTGTGGGGCCGAGCGCGGCCAACTCGGGCGACAGGATCGCCAAGGTGCGCTGGGTGAAGGCGTCGTACACGGCCAGCGCCAGTTGCGCCGAGCCGGGCGCGGCGTCGGCGGGGATGACGAAGGAGTGCACGTCGGTCACGCGCGACCCGGCGATCCACTTGAGGGTGGGGATTGCGCCGCCGGCGGGCGTGCCGTCGCTGGCGACCAGCCAGGCGTAGTTCGGCCCGATCAAATCGACCTTGACGGTGTAATCGGCGGTCAGCGGGCGCGCGGCGATGAAGGTCAGGCTCACGCGCACGGTGTCGCCGGGGTGCAGCGGACCGCTGGGGGCGATCTGCCAGCCGGCCAGCCACAGGGCGCTGCCGAGGGGGATGGCGTCAGCCGGCACGCCGAGCACGGCGGCCTCGGGCGGCCCGGCGGTCGTGCGCGGCCAGGTGATGGTCGTTAAGGTAGTCTCGGCCAGCAGTGCGCCGGCGGGCGTGTATAGGCCAGCCACGAGCGTGTACACGCCGCTGGGCGCATCGGGCCGGAGGGGCAGGGTGTAGCGGTCGAGTAAGACTTCGCCGCTGACGTAATGCTCGGGGGCGTAGGCCACGTCTTGCTGGCTGTGCAGGCCGCCGTCGGGCGCGAGCAGATGGACGAAGACGCTGACGGCCTCGGGAGGGCCGCTGGGCTGCCAGCCGGCAGTCACGCTGACCTCACCGGGGGCGGCCGGGTCGAGCCGCCAGCCAAGGAAGCGCCACACGCCGAAGCTCTGTTCGCCGTGTAAATCAGCGGGCGGCGTGGTGAGCGGCTGCGCCAGCGCCTGCCAGGCGGGGGTGTTGCCCAGCGGCACGAAGCGCTGGCCGGCGGCGCGATACTCGGCCCCGAAGAAGCTGGTGACGACGACGGGGCGGGTGGGCAGCGTGGCGGCGATGGCGGCGGTCCAGGTCGCGCCGAGTGACGCGCCCTGCGGGACGACGTAGCGCACCTCCACATCGGGCCGCTGGCCCTCGACCTGCTGCAAGTACCAGAGCGGGTTGGCCCAGTGCCAGGCCGCCAGGATGACGGCGTTGGGCGGCGCTTGCAGCAGCACGCCCTCGGCGTAAGCGCGGGTGGCGTCGTCGGCGGCCAGCACGCGGTAGGAGGGGTAGGTGGCGGCGAACTGCGCGAGCACGATCAGCACGATCAGCGCTTTGCCGCTGACGGCCGCCCAGGTGGGCGCGCGCTTCAGGGCCGCCAGCAAGCCCTCCCACACCGTCGCCAGGCCGACGCCGGCCAACACGCCCAGCAGCGCCCAGGCCGGCAGCAGATACTCCACCGTCTGCGGGGCGCGATAGGTGATGGCGATGAAGACATGCACGGCCGTGGCGACGAGCAGCAAGCCACCGACACCCCGGTCGCGCAGCAGCGCCAGCGCCCCGACGGCCATGAGCGCCAGCAGCGGCGCGGTGAACTCAAACGTCAGCGTGTTGGCGAAGAGCGCCAACCGGTCGGGCAGGGCGGCCAGGTTGGCGAAGAACAGGATGTCGCCGGAGAAGCCGCGCGCCAGCACATGCTCTAAGAAGCCGTCGAGCGTGGCCAGACGCGGCAGGCCGACGGCCGGGCCGCGCAGCGGAAAGTAGAGCCAGGCGGCGAACGGCAGCAGGCCCGCGAGCAGTGCTGCTAATAACGCCCACGGCTTGCGCAGCACGCTGGGCTTGAGCCACAAGGCATATAGGCCGAACACGACCATGATGAAGATGAGCGAAGCGTGGTGGGCGACGCCCAGCCCCAGCGCCAACGCCAACCAGGCCAGCTTGCGCGTTTGTTGTGCTGAGCCGGCGGACGTGCGCGCGTGCCGGTAGGCCAGCAGCCGGTCGAGCGCGAAGAGCGTGGCGGCGGCGGCCGGCATGCGGATGTTGGCGGTGGTGGCCTGCGCCCAGAAGGTGGTCGAAGCGCCCAGCAGCAGCGCCGCGCCCACGCCGGCCAGGGGCAGGGCGGTGAGGCGGACGACAATGCGATAAAGCAGCAGCAGCGTGAGCGCGGCCAGCAGCGCCGAGAGCCAGTTGATGGAAGTAGCCGGGCTGGCGAACGGCCAACGCGCGAACAGCCCGCTGACCAGCGTGTAGAGCGCGAAGCCGGGCGGGTGCGCGATGCCGAAGGTCGCGCCGGTGAGTTGAAACTCACCGGCGTCGGCGGGGAGCAGGCCGGGGGCGCGGGTGAAGGTGTAGAGCGCGAGGAAGAAAAAGAACAGCGCGGCTTCCAGGCCGGTGATGGGCCGCCCCAACAGAACCAGGCCAGGGCGGCGCGGCGCGGGGGTCATTGGGCTTTGAGCGCGTCGGCGTAGGCGGCGGCGGTTTCGCGGGCGGCCTTGTCCCAGGTGAATTGCTGGGCCTGCGCCAGCCCGCGCGCGCGCAGGTCGGCGTGCACGCTCGGCTCGACCACAATGGTCAGCAGGGCCGCGCCGAACGTGCGCGTGTCGTCGGCCGGGACCAGATAGCCGGCGCTGCCCAGCACCTCCGGCAGTGAGCCGCCGGTGGTGGTGACGACCGGCACGCCGCAGGCCATGGCCTCCAGCGGCGGCAGGCCGAAGCCCTCGTAGCGGGAGGGATAGCCGAAGGCCAGCGCGCCGCGATAGAGCGCGGGCTTGTCGGCCTCGGCCACCGGGCCGATGAACTTGACGGTGTCTTCGATCTTAAGCTCGGCGGCGAGCGCCGGGTAGTCTTCGTAGTGCGGGCTGTCGGGCGCGGGCAGTTGGCCGCCGATGACGAGCGGGTAGCCCTGCCCAATCGAGCCAGATGCCCAGGTCCAGGCGGAGAGCAGGCCGCGCACGTTCTTGCGCCGGTCGAAGCCGCCCAGATACAGCACGTAGCCCTCCTCCAGCCCGTACTTGAGCCGGATGGGGTCATCCACCTGCCACTCGCCCTTGGGCGTGTACTGCGGCCCGGCCGCGAGGTAGACCGTGCGAATTTTCTCGGCCGGAACCTTGAGCGTCTCGGTGAGGTCGTGGGCGGAGGCGTTCGAGTCGGTGAGCACCAGCGCCGCGCCGGCGGTGGCGGCTGAGACCAGCGCGGTGTAAAGCTGCACGGCGCGCCCGCCGCGATACTCGGGCAGCAGGCGCGGGATCAGGTCGTGCACGGTGACGATGATGGGCGCGGGCGAGGCCAGCGGCGGCGCCCAATAGGGCACGTGCGCCAGGTGGGCCTTGAGCCGGCCGACGGCGCGCGGGAAGCCGACCTGCTCGAACCAGACCTTGGCCAGATTCGAGTCGCCGGTCTTAACCGGCACGAGCGTGTAGCCGTGCGTCTGCGCGTCGGCCACGAGGGCAGGGGGCAGAGCGGTGGCCGGCACGACGACGTGATAGCTGTGCTCGGGCGCGACGCGCGGCAGCCACTGGAGCAGGGCGCGCAGGTATTGCCCGCTGCCGGTGTGGGGGTTGTGGATCAGGAACCAGCCGTTGACGGCGACGCGCATTTAAGCAGCCGGGCCGAAATAGCCGTGGGGGTGGGCGCGGTGCCAATCCCAGGCGGAGGCGATGATGGCTTGCAAGCTATCGTATTGCGGGGCCCAGCCCAGCTCGCGGCGGATGCGGTCGGAGGCGGCCACCAGGCGCGGGGCGTCGCCGGGGCGGCGCGGCTGCTCGATGACGGGGATGGGGTGGCCGGTGACGGCGCGGGCGGTCTCGATCACCTCGCGGATGGAATAGCCCGCGCCGCTGCCCAGGTTGTAGGCCAGGGCGGTGTGCTCTGTTCCCGGCGCGAGGGCGTCGAGCACCAGCAGGTGGGCCGCGACGAGGTCGGCGATGTGGACGTAGTCGCGGATGCAGGTGCCGTCGGGCGTGGGGTAGTCCGTGCCGAACAAGGTGACGGCCTCGGCCTGGCCCAGCGCCACGGCCAGCACGCGCGGGATGAGGTGGCTCTCCGGCTGGTGGGCCTCGCCTCGGTGCGGCAGCGCGCCGGCGGCGTTGAAGTAGCGCAGGGCGGCGTAGCGCAGGCCGTGCACTTTTTGATACCAGCCCAGCATCTGCTCGACGACGCGCTTGGTCTCGCCGTAGACGTTGGCGGGCTGGATGGGCGCGGCCTCGCTGAGGGGCGCGTCGCTGCCGGCGAACAGCGCGGCGGTGGACGAGAAGACAAAACGTTGCACGCCGTGGCGCACGCTCTCTTCGAGCAGGTTGAGCGAGCCGGTGACGTTGTTGGCGAAGAACGCGCCGGGTGCGCGCATGCTCTCACCGGCTTCGATCAGCGCGGCGAAGTGCAGCACGGCGTCGTAAGGTTCACTCGCCAGCAGGTCGGCCAGCCCGGCGCGATCCAGCAGGTCGCCGTGGACGAAGCGCGCTCCGGCCGGCACGGCGGCGCGGTGGCCGTGGGAGAGGTTGTCGAGCACGGTGACGGTGTGACCGGCGGCCAGCAGGGCTTCGGCCGCGGCGCCGCCCAAGTTTCCCGCGCCGCCGGTGTCGAGCAGGTGGAGGGGGGGTGGGGCGGTGGGCCTAGCGGGCAATTAAACAATAAACGGCGGGGGGTGTAAGGCGGCGGCGGTAAAA
>JBBRZY010000275.1:0-6629 GCA_038252885.1 Anaerolineales bacterium
GGCGCTTCCGCCCCGGCGCCCCCGGCCGCCTCGCCGTCCTTGCGCCGGAAGTCCACAAACCGGTAGCCCACCCCGCGCTCGGTGAGGATGTAGACCGGGTGCGCTGGGTCGGCTTCCAACTTCTGACGCAGGTAATTGATGTACAGCCGCAGGTAGTGCGTCTCTTCGCGGTACTCGTAGCCCCACACCTTCGCCAGCAGTTGGTCGTGCGGCACCACCCAGCCGGCATTGTTCACCAGGTGATACAGCAGCCGATATTCCGTCGGCCGCAGCTTCACCGGCTTGCCCTCCACCAGCACCTCGCGCCGGTCAAAGTTGATGCTCAACCGGTCGTCAATCTCCAGCGTGGTCTTCTCGGCCGGCGGCGCGGTCTCCGTCCGCCGCAGCACCGCCTTCACCCGGCTCACCAGCTCGCGCGGGCTAAAGGGCTTGGTCACATAGTCGTCCGCGCCCAGCTCCAGGCCGCGCACCCGGTCGTCTTCTTCGCCGCGCGCCGTCAGCATAATCACCGGCACGTGCGAAATTTCGCGCAGCAGCCGCAGCGTCTCAAAGCCGTCTAGCTCGGGCATCGAGACATCCAGCAGCACCAGGTCGGGCAGGGCGTCGCGCACCTGCCGCAGCGCCGCCAGCCCATCGGCCGCCTCCACCACCTCAAAGCCGTCGTGCTCCAGGTTCAAGCGAATGAAGCGAATCATACGCGGCTCGTCGTCGACCACGAGCACGCGATGATGCGCTTCGCGAGGGGAGCGCGCCAGGGCCACGGGCTAGTCGCGCACGAAGCCGACGATGCGCTCTTCTTCGCTCGACGGCAGGATTTGAATGAACAGCACCCGGTGGAGCGGCAGCACCATGGTGGTCACATTGGCCGTCAGGTAGCGCAAGTCTTTGCCGTCCCGCAGGCGCGGGTTCTGGGCAATGATCATGGTGTCGGTCTGGGCTGGCAGCGCTTCCACTTCCGCCACCACCGGCTCTTCATTGTTGATGTGAATTTGAATTGTGATTGCCATACGTCCTCGTCGCCGCTCCTCCGCCTGCTTCAGAGCACAAAATTGATTTTGATGAGCAGCTTGCCCAGGCGGAGCTCGTCGCCGTTCTCGACCTTCACCGCCTGGTGGGCCGTCAAAGTGTGGCCGTTCACGCGGGAGCCGTTGGTGCTGCCCAGGTCAATTAGCAGCACCTGGTTGTGGTCGCGCCGCAGCGCCGCGTGCACGCGCGAAACGCCCTTCTCCCGCGCCCCATAGGCGTTCAAGTTCACCTCTGGGATCACCTGGTCTTGCCCCTCGCGGCCCAGCACATACTCCGCCCGGCCTTCCAAGATCACCACCTGCGGCGCGCCGCTGATAGATAGCGCAATCTGGCCCGGCTTTAACCGGCCCAACCCCTCGACCGAGGGGCGTGGCGAATCGACCACCCCCGCCCCCATGGCCTTAGACCGGCCGGTATCCACAAAGGTTGTGGTCCCCGGTGTCTCAGCCCAATTTGCGGCCAGGTGCGCCCCACACTCACTACAAAATAGCTCCCCCTCCGTGTTCTGTTCGCGACAGACAGTGCAAGTAATCATCGGTAGTTGCCCGTGCCGCCAGGCGAGGCCAGCAGGGCGCGCGTCCCATATTTGAGTTGTTTCTTGGCGTCCTCCGAGAGGACGTTGGTCTTCTCCAAACGAGAAGCCTCGCTCAGTGCCACCCGCGCCAGCTCGGGCTGCCCGCTGGCCAGCAAGCGCGTGCCCAGCGTCTTCAGCCGCTCGACGGCCCCGGCCACGTCACCCTCGGCCACCTGCTGCCAGGCGCGCTCCTGCATTTGATACTGCGAGAGCTTGGCCAGCGCTTCCACCAGCGCTGGGGGCGTGGTGCTGTTGGGCGCATTCGCAATCGACGGCAGTGCCAAGTCTACCACCAGCCGTTCGCCCCGCCGGCCCAGGCTGACGATGTCGGCGAAGAAGCTGATGCGCGCAATGCTCTGCGCGCCGGGCTTCAGCGCCGGCAGGCGGAACTTGAACAGCACCATGGCCGGGTAGCGCTTGGGCAGGCTGCCCAAGCGCAGCGGCAGCTCCAGCGGCACCGGCCCGGGGTCGGGGCTAACGCGGAACACCTGCAGCAGTTCCATCTGAGGGTCGAGCGTCACCTGCGCGCTGACGCGCTCGGCGTAGGCGCTGCCCAGACCGCGGATGCGGTCTTGAATAAAGCTCGCGACGTTCTGGGTGTTCTGGACGTAACTGGCAGACCCGCCCGTCCGCCCGGCCAGGTCGTCCACGAAGTGGTCGTTCCACTCGTCGCCGATGCCCAGGCCGCTGATGGCGATGCCGTCGGTGGCCGCCAGGCTGGCGAGCATCAGGCAGTCGGCCTCATCGCCATAGGTGCGGCCGTCGGTCAGCAGCACCAGGTGGTTGACGGCCGCCGGGCTGATGTGCCGGTGCAGTTCGGTCAGCCCGCACAACAGGCCCTGCAATATTTCCGTGCCGCCCTGCGCGTTGATAGTGCTAACCTTGGCCTTGGCCACGGTCTTTTCTGACAACCCGCGCTGGGCCGGCACGACCACATCGGCCTTGTCGCTGAAGGCCACCACCGAAAAGGTGTCGCTCTCGCGCAGGCTGTCAATCACTTGCAGCACGGCGGCCTTCACCTGATCGAGGCGCGGTCCCTGCATCGAGGTCGAACGGTCAATCATCAGGCAAATGTTGACCGGCGGGTCGGGCAGGTCGGTCAGAATGGCCGGGTGAATTTCAATCAGCGTATAGAGGATTTGCGGCTCGGCCAGGGCGGGCAGGGGGTTGCGGCTGTACACCGGGCGCACCGCCAACAGCGGCCCGCTGCCGGTTTGCAGCACGGCCGCGTCATAGGTCGAGCGCTGGGCCGTGTCGCTCAGGATGGTGTAAGCGTCCGCGATGAGCTTAAACTCCTCGCTGGCGCCGGGGTTGTGGTTGGCGTCGGGATGAAAACGCCGCGCCGCCTGATAGTAGGCCGACTTGATGTCCTCTGGGGAGGCATTGGGGCTAAGCCCCAGTAAATTGTAGAGATCCCCGGTCGTCATGATGGCATTGGTTGGGCAGCGTAGTGGGGGTGTGCGGCTACGGAACTTGGATCATTACGGCGGTGATGTTGTCTGGCCCGCCGGCGTTGTTGGCCGCCGCCACCAGGGCTTCGCAGGCCGCCTGGGGGTTGGGTGATTGACGCACCAACGCCTGCATCTGCTCATCGGGCACCAGGCCCCACAGCCCATCTGAGCACAGCAGCAGCACCGAGCCCGAGGGCAGCCGGCGCGTGTCCACATCCACTTCGAGACCCTCGCCCTGGCCCACCGCGCGGTAGAGCACGTTGCGCTGCGGGTGCACGGCCGCCTCGGCTGCCGAGAGCTGGCCGAGCTCCTGCAGCCGCTGCACCAGCGAGTGATCACGCGTGATCTGCTCAAAGCCGTCTGGCGTAATGATGTAGGCGCGGCTGTCGCCCACGTGCGACATGACCACTTGCTCGCCGATGACCAACGCGCAGGTCAGGGTCGTGCCGCCGCCTTCGGGCACGCCGGCAAACACCGCCTTGTTGGCAGCGTTCATGGCGCTTTCCATCACTTCGGTCAGCGAAGGGCGGTCGGCATCGCCTTGCGGGTCGGCCAGCAGCGACGGCAGCACACCCTCGAGGGCGTAGCGCGCCAAATTGCGCGCAGCCAGGCTGCTGGCGCGTTCGCCCAGGGCGTGCCCGCCCATGCCGTCGGCCACTACAAACAAACCAAAGTGCGGCATCGACTCGAGCCCGGCCAATTCGCCGGTAAACACCAACAGCACATCTTCATTGTGCGTGCGCACCCGCCCAACGTGCTGGGCTACCCCCAGCACCAGGCGCTTGGGGGCCATGTTGATTGGCGCGGCCTTGATGGTATCAATCGGCAGGCTGTTCGGCAATTCGGGCAGCGGCACGGTGGCGTTTGGGTCGGTGGGCACCGGGCGCGCGGCGGCGGTCGGGGGGGTGGGGGCCGCCGCCTCTTTCTTGCGGAATAAGCCCAAAATGCGATCTAAAAAATTAGCCAAAGGTGCCTCCCAGGTCAGGCCGACAGCGCGTACAAGTAGTGGTCGGTCGAACCAATATAGACGATCTCGCCGCGCACGACCGGCGAAGAAGTGATGGCGCCACCCGAACGGAAGCGCCACTTGAGCCGGCCATTGCTGGCATCGAGCGCGTACACATACCCATCTACCGACCCGACATAGACCGTGCCATTGTAGACTGCCGGAGAAGAGTTCACCTGGTCGCCGGCCTCGAAGCGCCAGGTTTCACGGCCGCCGCGAATGTCTACCGCGTACACATGGTGGTCGGCCGACCCGATGTAGAGGATGTTGCCCACCACCGTCGGCGACGAGATGATCGCCTTGCCAGTGCGGAACTTCCAGATGGCCCAGCCCGAGCCTTCTTCTAGCGCGTAGACCATGCCGTCCACCGAGCCGAAGTACAGCACACCGTTCAACAGCAACGGCGCGCCCGTCACGGCCCGCTTGGCCTTGAAGCGCCAGCGGAACTCGCCGGCGTAGTCCACGGCGTACACTTCGCCCTCTTCGGTGCCGAAGAATAGGCGGGTGGCCGAGTAGGCCGCGCGGCTGCGCACCGGCGCACTGCCTTGCGCCCGCCAGGCCCGCCGCCCCGTCTGCAGATTCACGGCGTGCAAGAAGCCGTCGTCTGACCCGACGAACACGTGGCCCTCGGAGATACTCGGGGTCGAGCGCACCGGGCCATCAGTGTAGTAGGCCCACTGAATGCGGCCGCTGCGAGCCGAAACGGCATGCAGCCGGCGATCTTCCGACCCAATCAGGATCGTGTCGTCATTGACCAGCGGCGAGCCAGGCAGCCCGCCATCGGTGGCGTACTTCCAGATGAGCTCGCCGTCATCTAGGCCGATGGCGTAGAGGTTGTTGTCGTAAGCGCCCACATAGACGGCAGTGGGCGACAGCACGGGACTGCCGCGAATTTCATCTTCGCACTTGAAGCGCCAGACCGGCTCAACTTCCGCGCTGATGGTGGCGGGCGCGGCCGCCACCGCTGGTCCGCTGGCTGGGGCGCTGGCCGCGCCGGCCACGCTCACGGCGGTGGCCGGCGCCTGAAGCGGCTCAGCCAGATCGGCAAATTTTTGGGTTAGCATCCCGGTCTTGTGGCGGCGCATGCTCAACAGCGCTTCTTTCATCGCCACCGCGGTCGGGAACCGCTCCAGCGTATTGTAGTTCAGCGCCGTGTTGATTATGCCTTCCAGCTCCGGCGAGACCGTCGGGTTGATCTTGCGCAGCGGGCGCTCGGCGAACGAGAACGGCGGCTCTAGGCGTGGGTCTTGCTTGGTCAGCAGGTGGTGCAGGGTCGCACCCAGCGCGTAGATGTCGGCGGTCGGGCTAGACTCGCCCCGGTACTGCTCCGGCGGCGAGTAACCTTCGGTGCCGATCATCGTGCCTTTCTGGCCGGCCGCGAAGGCGCGCGCAATGCCGAAGTCGATCAGCCGGATGCGGCGATGCTGGTCGAGCATCACGTTAGACGGCTTCATGTCGCGGAACACGATTGGGTCGGGCGTGTGATTGTGCAGGTAAGCCAGCACATCGCACAACTGCACCGCCCACTCGGCCACCGGCTCATCGTTCAGCAGGCCGGGCGTCTCGCCCAAGTAGCCTTCCAGGTCTTTGCCTTCAATATATTCCTGCACCAGAAACGATCGGTCGCCCTGGGTGAAGTAGTCGTAGATTTGGGGGATGGCCGGATGGCTGAGCGTCGCCAGGATGTTGGCCTCGCGCTCGAAGGTCTTGACGATCATCTCGCGCACCGTCGGGTCGGGTGCGAGGTTCAAGATTTCTTTGACCGCCACCAGCTTGTTGACGTTGGGGAAGCGCATGTCGCGGGCCCGGTAGACCGAGCCCATGCCGCCCACCCCCAGCACGCCCTGAATCAGGTAGCGGTTCTGAAGCGTCGCGCCAGGCTGCAGGCCGCTTTCGACCTGTCCCTGGCGACCCGTCTGCATGGAGCGTGTGATTTTATGCGTCTCAAACACAGAGCCTGGCCTTGTGAGTGCGTTGTGCCGCGCAGCCGAGCGCCTGCGGCCGACACTACTCATTACCCGAGGATTATAGCGATGTCTCGAAACGGGCGCAATTTGGACTTTAGGGACAAAATTGGCTCGCCAGGCACCGCGCAAGTCCCTGAGCGGTCAAAACCGCTCGCTGCGTCGCTCGCCGGACTGTTCCGAAAACACACAAACCCGGCTATAACCAAGCAAATATGAAGTCTTGGCGGAGCGTCAACCCCCTGGCAAACCACAACTTGACAGAATGTTGGTCGCCGCGTGACCAGTGTTTGCCCAACGTTACAAGGCTGTGACAAAGAAAGCCGGTAATGCTATAGTACTGGGGCCGATTGTTAATCAATGGTTATACTGAAGGTTGTTATGGGCACAAATACGTCTCGCCATCCCGAAACGCAGGTCACACCCGTCCGGACACACCGGCGGCGGCGCACTGGCCAAAGCCTGGTCGAAGTCTCCCTGGCTTTGCCGGTGCTATTGATTATGCTCACCGGCCTGCTCGAGTTTGGCTTTGCGCTCAACTATTACCTAAACGCCCTCGACGGCGCCCGCGACGGCGCGCGCTTCGCCAGCGACAGCGACCCCTACGA
>JBBRZY010000276.1:0-6629 GCA_038252885.1 Anaerolineales bacterium
ACCGCCCAACGCTACCCGACCGTCAGCCTGGCGGTGCTGGCCCCCACGCCGCCCGTGCGCCGCGTGCTCGACCAATCGGGCGCAGAGCAGGCCTTGCAGGTTGTGCGCACGCGCCTGCAGGCCCTGGCGGCGCTGGCCGGCCCGGCCCACCTGCGGCTGACGTCCGAGACCATCGGCGGGCAGTTTCAGTTGGAAGACTTGCAGTTTGTGGACGAGTTGGGCGCGGTCTACCTGGGGCGCGAGTTGCCATCGGCGCGCCCGCTGTCGGTGCGGGTGGTGGCTGGGCAGGCCGACAACCCGCTGCGCCGCGACTTCGTCGCACAGATCACCCGCTGGCAGCGCGAGACCCACTCGCGCCTCAGCCCCGGCTATGCCATCGTGGAGTCCGACGACTGGGTCGCCTACGTCTGTGCGCCGCCCGACGGCTTGTCGCTGCGCGAGTGGCGCGCCCGCCGCCCGGCCTGGACTGAGGTGTGGAACCTGGCGCGCCAGATGGCCGAGGCGGTGATGGCGGTGCACGCCCACGGCTTGACCCACGGCGACTTGCATCCTGAAAACGTGATGATCACCGCCGGACTGGTGCGCCTGACGCGCACGCCGCTCTTCCCGCCGCCGCCGGGCGTGTCGTACACCGCCTACCACGCGCCCGAGCAGTTGCGCGGCCAGGCCTCCAGCGCCCGCGCCGACGTGTACTCGCTGGGCCTGCTGCTCTACGAGCTGATCTTGGGCGCGCACCCTTTCAGCGCCGAGACCGACGAGCTGCGCCTGACGCTCCAGCTTTACAGCCAGCCGCAAAGCCCGCGCCTGCGCTGGCCCGAGATCCCCCTGGACTTAGAGATGTTCCTGCTGCGCCTGCTGGCCGTCGACCCGGTAGACCGCCCCGTGGACGGCCAGGCCGTGCTTCAGGTGCTCAGCCAACTGCACTTCGAGTCGCGCCGCGAGGGCGTGGACTGACCCTTCCGCCGCCCCAATACAAAACGGACACCAGCGCGGCTGTAGAATAGTGGCCTCGTTCATCCCACCCCGCCCCCGGAGCTTATGCGATGCCTGCTGATTTAGTCGTCCACCACGGACTGGTCGTCACCGCCACCGACACCTTTGCCGGCGGCGTCGCCATCACCAACGGCCAGATCGTGGCCGTCGGGGCCGACTCGGCCTTGCCCGCCGCGCGCGAGACCATCGACGTGGGCGGCCACGTCATCACCCCCGGCCTGGTCGACTTCCACGTTCACTTCCGCGAGCCGGGGCTGACCTACAAAGAAGACTTCGCCAGCGGCTCCACGGCCGCCGTCATGGGCGGCCTCACCTGCGTGCTGGATATGCCCAACACCAAGCCGCCCACCAGCACGCCGGAGGTGGTCGCCCAGCGCGCCGCCGCGATTGCCGAGAAATCCTATTGCGACGTGGTGCTGGTGGGCGTGGTGGTGCAGGAGAACGTGGACCAGATTTTGCCGATGGCCGCCGCCGGGGTGGTGGGCTTCAAGGTCTTTCTGGGTGAGACCATCGGCAACCTGCCCGCGCCCGACGACGGCATGCTGCTCGACGCGCTGGCCCAGGTGGCCCGCACCGGTCTGCGTATCGGCTTCCACGCCGAGAACAATCAGATTTTGCAGCATCGCACCCGCCAGATGCGCGCCACCGGCCGCCAGGATATGGCCGCCTTCCTCGAGTCGCGCCCGGCCGTGTGCGAGGCCGAGGCCATCCAGCGCATGGCGTTGTTTGCGCGCTACACCGGGGCCAAAATCCACATCTACCACCTTAGCTCGCTCGACGGCGCGCAGATGGTGCGTGAGTGGAAAGACAAGGGCGTGGACATCACCACCGAGACCTGCCCGCACTACCTGTTCCTGCCGGCCGAGCAGTATCTCGAGCCGCTGCGCACCCGCCTGCGCGTGAACCCGCCTGTGCGCACCGGCGAGCACGCCGCCTTCCTCTACCAATCCCTGCTCGACGGCACGGTGGACATGGTCGCTACCGACCACGCCCCGCACACCGCCGAGGAGAAGCTCAACCCCGATATCTGGCAGGCGCTCTCCGGCTTCACCGGCACTGAGACGCTGGTGCAGTTGCTGCTGTCAGAGGCGGTGCACAAGCGCGAGTTGACGCTCAACCAGTTGGTGCGGCTGTGCTCGGAGAACCCAGCCAAGATTTGGGGGGTGTGGCCGCGCAAGGGCAGCCTGCACGTCGGCGCCGACGGCGACCTGACGGTCCTCGACCTGAACCGCGCCTGGACCATTGACGAGGCCAAGCTGCACAGCAAGAACAACCTCACGCCCTGGCACGGCTGGCAGGGCCAGGGCCAGGCCGTGATGACGATTGTGCGCGGCCAGGTCGTCATGCGTGACGGCGCGCTGGTGACTGACCGGCCCACCGGCCAAATGGTGTCGCCCGTCAGCCCGCCCGCCCCGCGCCGCGACTAATGGCGATAGACTTACGGCATGTTGCCTGACAACGCCCCCCCACCCGCTGCACCGCCGCGCCCCAAGCAGCGCCTGGTCGTCGGTATCTCCGGCGCCAGCGGCGTCATCCTGGGCATCCGCCTGCTCGAATACCTCCAGCACAGTGCCGAGCTGGAGGCCCACCTGATCCTCAGCAACGCCGCCAAGACCACCATCAGCGCCGAGACCGACTGGAGCCTGAAAGACGTCGAGGCGCTGGCCGCGCACGTCTACGATAACCGTGACGTCGGCGCGGGCCCGGCCAGCGGCTCGTTCGCCACGCGCGGCATGGTCATCATCCCGACCAGCATCAAGACGCTCTCGGCCGTCGCCAACAGCTACAGCGCCGACCTGCTCACCCGCGCCGCCGATGTGTCGCTGAAAGAGGGCCGGCCGCTGCTGCTGGTGCTGCGCGAGACGCCGCTGCACATTGGCCACATTCGCCAGATGCTGGCCGTGGCCGAGGCCGGGGGCATCCTCTTCCCGCCAGTGCCGGCCTTCTACGCCCGCCCGCAGACGGTGGATGACATCATTGACAACACTGTGGGCCGCGTGCTCTTTCGCCTGGGCATCGAGAACGAGCTGTTCCTGCGCTGGCAGGGCCTGCGCACCGCTGCGCTGGCGAAGAAGGGCGAGGCCGGCGAAGGGTAGGGGGCGCGCCGGCATTGATGGTCATAACAAAAGCGGGCCAGTCAGAATATCTGACTGGCCCGCGGGCGTTTATTGGGCGTTACCTCGCCCGCGCCTGTGCGCCGGCCTCAGGCCACCGCTTTCTTGATGAGCGCCGTGATCTTCGTCTCTTCGGCGGCCGTCAGCGACTTGAGCGCGAAGGCGACCGGCCACATGACGCCGTCGTCGAGCATGGCCGTGTCGTTGAAGCCGAGCGTCGAGTAGCGCGTGTTGAACTTCTGCGCCGGCTGGAAGAAGCAGACCACCTTGCCGTCCTTGGCATACGCCGGAAACCCGTACCAGGTTTTTGGCGCCAACTCGGGCGCCGCGGCCTTGATGAGCGCGTGCAGCCGCTTGGCGATGGCGCGATCCGGCTCCTTCATCGCAGCGATCGCCTCGACGGCGGCTTTCTCCCCGGCCGCCCGGTCTTGGCCCGCGCGCGCCTCGGCCTTGAGCTCGGCGGCGCGGTTCTTCATTGCGGCTTTTTCTTCGGCCGAAAATCCCTTGGAATTCTTGGTGGCTGTGCTCGTGTGACTGGCAGTATTCTTCGTGGTCTTCGTGGGGCTCATTGAAACCTCCTGATACGTTCTCGGATTGGTAACCGCAGCTTGGCTGCGGACTCGGATTGTGCGAATAGCTGCGGCCTGACTTGAAACGCCGCGGCCGCTAGTTGCCGTTCATCTCATCGCGCCGCCGCAGCAAGTAGGCGCGCTCGGCGCTGTTGCCGCACAGGGCCAGCGCCCGCTCGTAGGCCTCGGCCGCCGCCTCGCGCTGGTGGGTGCGCCGCAGCAGGTCGGCGCGGGCGGCGTGATAGGGGTAGAAGCCGTCGGCCTCCGCGCTCAGGCGCAGCAGCCGTTGCAGTCCGGCCGGCGCCCCATCCGCCATCGCCACCGCCACCGCGCGGTTCACCGCCACCACGATCGACGGCGTCATCACCGCCAGCGTGTTATACAGCGCCACAATCTGCGGCCAGTCGGTGGCCGCCGGCGTGGGCGCGGCGGCGTGCAGCGCGCTGATCGCCGCCTGCACCTGGTACGGCCCCGAGGCGTACAGCGTCAGCGCCTCGTCTAGCACCGCCGTGCCTTCCTGAATCTTGGCTTGATCCCAGCGCGTGCGGTCTTGCTCATCGAGCAGCACCAGCGCGCCGTCCGCGTCTAGCCGGGTCTCACGGCGCGCATCGTGCAGCAGCATCAGCGCCAGCAGCCCGCGCGCCTCGGCGCTGGCCGGCAGTAGCGCCACCAGCACGCGCCCCAGCCGGAGGGCCTCGCCGCACAACTCGCGCCGGATGGGCGTCTCGCCGGCCGTGGCCACGTAGCCCTCGTTGAAGATCAGGTAGATCACCGCCAGCAGCGCCTCGAGCCGTTCGGGCAGCAGTTCGGCCGGCGGCACGCGGTAGGGAATGCCGGCGGTGCGGATCTTGCTGCGCGCCCGCGCCAGCCGTTGGGCCATGGTCGGCACCGGCACCAGAAAGGCCCGCGCCACCTCCGGCGTCGACAGCCCCCCCAGCGTGTGCAGCGTCAGCGCCACCTGCGCCTCCAGCGCCAGCGTTGGGTGGCAGCAGGTGAACATCAGCTTCAAGCGCTCATCGGGCAGCGAGTCATCCATCTCTGGGGGGTCCGGGGCGGGCAGGGTGTCCAGATCGAGCGCGTCGTTGGCCGCCGGCGCGGCGCGGCGCAGGCGGTCAATCGCGCGCCGCCGCGCTACGGTCAGCAGCCAGGCGGCGGGGTTGCGCGGCACGCCGCTGGTGGCCCAGCCTTCGAGCGCGTTAACCACCGCGTCTTGCAGCGCATCTTCCGCCAGGTCGAAGTCGCCGAGCTGGCTGATGAGCGCCGCCAGCACCCGCCCGTGCGCTTCGCGGAAAGTCGCTTCGATCTGGTCGGCGGCAGTCATGCCGGGCCTGCCGTGGCGGCCGCTACACGCTGTCCCACAGCGGGCGAATCTCGATCGAGCCGTACCGGGCGGTCGGGATTTTCGCCGCCCAACTCACCGCCTCGTCGAGGTCTTGGCAGTCCAACAGCGAGTAGCCGCCCATTTGCTCATGGGTCTCGGCGAACGGGCCGTCGGTGATCATGGTCTTGCCGTCGCGCACGCGCACGGTGGTCGAGTTGGCCGTGGGCGCCAGGCCGCCGTTCCCCACCAGCACCCCGGCCGCCTGACCCTCTTTCATATAGGTCATCCAGTCTTGCATGATCTGCTTGGTTTCGTCCGGGGTCATTTGGTCCGCCAGGGCTTCGTTCGCGTACATCAGCACCATGTATTTCATCTGGTTGTTCTCCTTTACGGCATTTGGCGCAGGCCGGTGAGGTTGCCGTCGGCGTCCTTAATAAGCGCAACCAGCATCCCGCCGCCGACATCGCGGACCGCTTGCTGGGTTTGGGCGCCGGCGTCCAGGCAGGTCTGCACGGCGGCGTGGATGTCGTCCACCACCCAGTAGGCGATCGGCCCCGTCAGGCCGTGCGCGTGACCGTTGGGATCCAAACCCACTTCCTGGCCGCCCACCTTGTAGCCGACGTAATACGGGCTGCTGACGTACGGCTCAACCCCCAGAAATTTGGTGTAGGCCGCCTGGGCTTGCGCGACATCTTTGACCGGATAAATGACGAGTGGCATACCTTGAATCATGGCGAGCTCCTTTTGCTAATCCTAGCGCCGATCGGTTGTGTTGGTCGTTCTATCCTAATGTCGCCGGAGCGTGCGCCCAAATGACAGCCAGCCGTGGCTCTCATGATTTACTCATAATTGTAGCCCGGCCCTAAGCCGCCGTGCCCACCGCCTCATCTAGGTGCTTAAGCCCGTGCGCCTCCAGCCAGGCTGTCAGGCTCCGGTTAATGCGCTGCACCAGCCCTGGCCCTTCGTAGATCATGCCGGTGTAGACCTGCACCAGGCGCGCGCCAGCCTGCACCTTCTCCAGTGCGCCCGCCGCGTCGTGGATGCCGCCGACGGCGATGATGGGCAGTCGCCCGCCGGTCTGGCGGTAGATGTGGCGCACGATCTCGGTCGCGGGCGCTTGCAGTGGGCGGCCGGTCAGCCCACCCGCCGGGCGCGGCGGCAGGCTCTTGAGCGAGTTGGTGGCGATTAGCCCGGCCACGCCCACCGCCTGCGCCACTTCAATGATCTCATCCACTTCGGCCAGCGTCAGGTCGGGCGCGATCTTCACCAGCAGCGGCAGACCGGGCGCGGCCTCGTCGCGGGCGCGCAGCAGGGCGGTCAGCAGCGGCTCCAAATAGGCGCGCTGCTGCAAGTCGCGCAGGCCGGCGGTGTTGGGCGAACTGATATTGACCGTGGCGTAGTCGGCCGTGCCCCCCAGCAGCCGCATCAGGGCGCAGTAGTCGTCGACCGCGCGCTCCAGTGGGGTGGCCTTGTTCTTGCCGAAGTTCACACCCAGCACGGTGCCCGGCACGGTGGGGCGGGCCGCTTGCAAGCGCGGCAGCGCCGCCGCCGCCCCTTGGCTGGGGAAGCCCATGCTGTTGATCAGCGCATCCGCCGCCGGCTCGCGAAAGACACGCGGCTTGGGGTTGCCCG
>JBBRZY010000277.1:0-6606 GCA_038252885.1 Anaerolineales bacterium
AGCCGAGCTGCATCGTGCCATCGGCTCTGAGCCGCAGCACCACCACCCCCACCCCGGCGCGGAGACGCGCCCGCTCGATCCGGCCTACCTGGATGAGTATTACTCTATGCTGGCCTATCACCTCGGCTGGACCGACGGCGGCAAGGGCGGCAAGCGCATCCGGCCGCTGCTGTGCCTGCTGAGTTGCACGGCCGCCGGCGGAGCCTGGGAGCAGGCCCTGCCCATCGCGGCGGCGGTCGAGCTGATCCACAACTTCTCACTGCTGCACGACGACATTCAAGACAACAGCCCGCTGCGCCACGGCCGCCCTACCGTCTGGACGCGCTGGGGCCAGGCTCAGGCCATCAACGCCGGCGACGCGATGTTCACGCTCGCCTATCTCGCCCCGCACCGCGCGCGCGACCTGGGCGTCAGCGCCGACATCAGCCTGGCCGCGCTGGCCGACCTGACGCAGACCTGCCTGTTCCTCACCCAGGGCCAATACCTGGATATGTCGTTCGAGCAGCGCGCGCAGATCACAGTCAACGACTACCTGACCATGATCGAGAAGAAGACGGCCGTGCTCATCGCCGCCACCTGCCGGTTGGGCGCGCGCGTGGCCGGGGCCGCGCCCGCGCAGCTTGAGGCTTTCTACCGCTTTGGCTGGAACCTGGGGATGGCGTTTCAGTTGCAGGATGATTTGCTGGGGATTTGGGGCGACCCGACCGTCACGGGCAAGTCGGCCGCCAGCGATTTAGAGAAGCGCAAGAAGAGCCTGCCGGTGGTCTTTGGGCTGGAGCGCTCAGCCGACTTCGCCGCCGCCTACGCCGCGCCGCACACCCCCGGCGCATCCGTCGCGGCCCTCGCCGACCAACTGGCCGCCCTGGGCGCGCGCGCCGACGTCGAGCAGCGCGTCCACGCCACCACCGCCAGCGCCGTTGAAGCGCTGGAGCAGTGCGCCCCGGCCGAGCCGGCCGCCCAGGCCCTGCGCGACCTCACCGACCAATTGCTGCGCCGCAAACTGTAATAGCCGCTAAATCAGAATTGTCGGCTGCAGCCCCAGCGCCTGCCGCAGCCGCGCCGCCTCGTCCCACAGCGCGTTTTTGTTCGTCGTCGCGCTCAGATCAATCCGCACCCGCTTCCCCGACCGCAACACCAACACCAACGAGAAAGCGTTGTCGCTCATCGACTGCAACCCAACATCGGCAATCTCAGCCACCCGATATTCCTTGACAGTGCGTCCAAACGGGCGGCGGTACTCCAGCGCTACGAGGCCGTGCGCAGCGTCGTAGCGGGTGGTGATGGCCGGGATCAGCAGCCACATCAGCACCGCGCCCACCGGCATCGCCAGCCCCACCACGAAGGCAATGCCAATCGAGATCAGCGAGCCGGCGTCGAGTTCCAGGTCCAGCAGCAGCGGCAGCCCCACGCTCAGCGCCACAATCAGGCCGCCCAGCACCGTGAACAACGGGAACAGCCACCATAGAAACGTGACCTTGTACTCGTGCAGCACCACCGGCCCAGAGTTCGCCATCTCTTACACAAACTCCTGAAACACGCGGTTGCCCAGCAGCCGCCCGCCGTGCGTCAAGCGCGCGCCGTCCGCGTCCCAGTCGAGCAGCTTGAGCGCGGCCAGGTGCCGCAGTTTGCGCCCGAACGCCTCGCGCAGCCCCACGCCGTAACGCGCCCGAAAGTCCGCCTCGTGCACGCCCTCCTGCGTCAGCCGCAGCCCGAGCATCATCGTCTCATTCATCGCGTCGGCCCGCGTCTGCGCCATCCGGTCAATCGTCGCCGCCGAGAACGGGTAGGCCTGCGCCGCGCCCTCCAACATGCGCTTGATGTACGCTCCCGGCGCGAGCGCATTCGAATAGCGCCGGCCGTTCACGCAGCCGTGCGCCCCCGCCCCCAGCCCCAGCTACGGCCAGGTGCGCCAGTACTGCAAGTTGTGGCGGCAGGCAAAGTAACCCGCCGGCCGCGCAATCTCGGCCCGCGCCCAGTTAGAGATTTCGTACTGCTCGTAGCCCTGCGCGGCCAGTGTGTCGGCGGCGTAGTTGTACATCTCGGCCGCCAGGTCGGGGTCGGGCATGGGCAGCAGCCCCTTATAGACCCAGGCCCGCAGCGGCGTGCCGTTTTCGAGCGACAGCGCGTAGAGCGACAGGTGCTCCGGCCGCAGCGCCAGCGCGCGCGCCACGCTGGCCTGCCACAGCGCCAGCGTCTGGTGCGGCAGCGCAAAGATCAGGTCCAGGTTGAGGCCATAAGCCGTGTCGTCGAAGCCGGCCGCCCGCGCCATCCCAACCGCCGCCACCACGTCGTCAAACGTGTGCAGCCGGTCGAGCAGCTTAAGCTCCGCGGCGTTGGCCGACTGCACGCCGAACGACAGCCGGTTGACACCCAGCCCGCGCAGCCCTGCCAGGTAGGCCGCATCCACCGTGCCAGGGTTGGCCTCCAACGTGATCTCGCACCCGGCCGTCAGGTCAAAGCGTTCGCCCAGCGCCGCGAAGATGGCGGCATAGTGCTCCAGCGGCAGCAGCGACGGCGTGCCGCCTCCAAAAAAGATCGTGTGCACCGCCGGCCGCGCGCCCGCCGCCCCCACCGCCCGAATTTCGCGCACCAGCGCATCGGCGTAGGCCGGCATCAGGTCGTCCAGCCCGGCGTAGGTGTTGAAGTCACAGTAGGCGCAGCGCACCTGGCAGAACGGAATGTGCAGATACAGACTCAGCGGCGGCGTGGGCCACTCGGCTACTGCCTGCGTTTGCGCTGCCTCGACGGCGAAGGGCGTATTCATGGCCTGATTCTACCCGCTGCGGCGTCCCAATACTAGCCCCCCGTTATACCGCCGGTGAGATTGCGCAGCGTCACCCTGCGCCCACGACTCTGGCGCTACTTATTGCCTACCCAACCCCATTCGTGTAGTTCGTGTAATTCGTGGCCAAAGCTTCTTAAGTACCTCGACTCGCCCTCCGCCCCAGGCCAGGGTATCATTACCACCTTCACCCTCACTCAGGAGAAAGTCGCATGAGTTCTCAGGAACCTTCCGGGCAGGCGGTCTACAACGTCCGCGACTACGGCGCCACCGGCCAACAAGCCGAGAGCGCCCAGGCCGCCCTCCAGGCCGCCATCGACGCCTGTTCGGCGGCCGGCGGCGGCACCGTCTACCTGCCGCCCGGCGCCTACACCACCGGCACGCTCCGGCTGCGCAGCCATGTGACCATCTTTCTGGAGGCCGGCGCCACCATCTTCTCTAGCAAGAACGCGGCCGACTTCGACAAGGCCCTGTTCTTCGGCGAGGGCGTCCACCACATCAGCCTCGACGGCTTTGGCACGGTCGACGGCCTGGCCGAGTACGCCTGGCGGCTGAAAGACGAGTGGACCGACTATAACATCTACGCCAACCAGCTCATCGCCGAAAAGGCCGGCATTCCGCTGACGCGCTCCTTCCCCAAGCCCGACACTGTCGGCCACCTAATCCTGCTGCTGCACTGCTCCGACGTGCGCATCGAACGCCTGCGCCTGCTGCACTCGCCCTCGTGGACCATCCACATGTACGACTGCGAGCGCGTCGTCATTGACGGCGTCTACATCTACACCAACCAGCGCGACGGCGTCTGGGCCGACGGCATCGACCCCGACGGCTGCCGCGACGTGCGCATCAACAACTGCACCATCGAGACCGGCGACGACGCGATTGTCTTCTACTCCTACACCATCTACGGCCCGGCGCTGCCGTGCGAGAACATCACCGTCACTAACTGCCGCCTGTCGTCCTCCTCCAGCGCCATCAAGTTCTGCGACTGCAACTTCAACGCCATCCGCAACATCACCATCAAAGACTGCGTCATCACCAACTCCAACCGCGGCATCGCCTTCATGGTCTTCGACGGCGGCGTGCTCGAAAACATCACCATCAGCAACGTCACCATCGAGTGCAAGCGCTTCGACTGGTTCTGGTGGGGTGACGGCGATCCGCTGCACTTCAACCTGATCCAGCGCAGCGAAATGCACCTGAACTGGGACAAGACCAACGAGCCGCCGGTCGGCAAAATACGCAACATCCTGCTGTCGAACATCATCGCCCACGGCCCCGGCCCCAGCCTGATCCACGGCAGCGTCGACTCGCCGCTCGAAAACATCACATTCGACAACGTGCGCTTGATCGTAGACGCCGACCCCGCCTCGCCCTGGCAAAAAGACCCGGTGGCGCTGACCGTTGAGAACGCCCGCAACTTCAAGCTCAAGGACATCGAGCTTGGCTGGACCGCCCCCAGCATGCCGCACCTGACCAGCGCCCTGCTGGTGCAGAACGTCCAGGGCCTCACCCTGGACGGAGTCAGCGCTGGCCCCGCGCCCGCCAACCCCGACGCGCCCGCCATCGTGCTGCGCAACGTCACCAACGCCGTCGTCGCTCAGGGCAAGGCCACGCCGCAAGCCGGTGCCTATCTCCACCTGGAAGGCGCGGCCACCAATGGCATTCTGCTGCGCGGCAACGACCTGCGCCTGTCCCCCAGCGGCGTCACCCAGGCCGCCGACGTGCCGGCCGGCGCGGTGCAGAAAGCCTAAGCCGGTCTGAATCAGAAGTGGCGGAGCGCCCCGGTCGAGACCGCAGCGCTCCGCCACTTTTTTGTTTCGGCGTCAGGCGCGCTATTTAGCGCTCAAACACCAGCACCCAGTCCGCCAGCGTCGGATGGTTGGGCATCACCCACTTGCCCTCGGCATCAGGCGTGATCGCGCCCAGCGGGTGCTCCTCGCCCGTGCGCGGGTCCCAAAAGAAAGCCTGGTAGGGCGCGCCCGGCTCGATGTTCGTCACCCACAACCCCTTGTTGGCCCACACGCCCCAGCTTGGCCCGTAGATGTAGATCACCCGCACTTTGCCCGGAATGCCCGCCGCGAAGGGCAGGTCAATCGCCTCAGGCGAGCCAGCCGGGCTTACCCAGTCCTGGTGCGGCTCGAACTTCCACCACTCATAGCGCTCCAGCAGCCGCTTGCCCAGCGCCACGTGCGCCGCCCCCGGCAGTTGCGCCGCCTCGTCCCACGGCATGTTGCCCCAGGTGCTGCCGTGCGGCGACGGGCCGTAAGCCTGTTCGCGGCTGTTCATTTGCCAGATGCCGTTCGCGCCGTAAGTGTGCCCGGCCGCGCCGCTCAGCATACCCGTCCAGAACCCAAAGCGCTGCACTTCCGCGCCGGAGTAGTGCAGGATGCCCTCGTAGCTGATCTCATCAATCAGCACCGGCATAACCGGCTGGCGCTGGTACTCTTCTTGGATGAGCTTGACGCTGCGGATCAGCGTCTCCTCACCGCCGTGCGCCGGCTCGATCATATTGGTCGCCAGCATCTCGCGCGCTTCCGGCTGGTCGGTGATCTCCGGCGCGGCGTGCAGCGTCAGCGGGCGCTGAAACGGATCGAGTTGTTTGATGTAGCGCCCGATCTCCATCCAACCCGCCACTTGCTGCTTAACATCGCCTTCGCGGTCTTCGGTCAGATAGTAGGGTGAGGCCGCCTCGCCCGCTAGGCACCACATCACCGGGTAAGCCCCCCAGCGCGCGATCATGTTGCGCCAGTGCAGCTTAATCACCCGGCTGCCCACCTGGGGCAGGTAGTAACCCCAACTGCCCACGATGCACGGCACCAGCCCGGCGCGCACCAGCCAGGCGATCCGCAGATCGGCCTGATCAAAGTAAGCTGGGTTGAGGGTGGCATAGCCCGCCTCCCACGGGAAGCCGCCCTCGTTCGCGCCGCGCGGGTCGAAGCCCGGCATGTCGGGGTACAAGCCGGCCACAATCTGCACCAGCGTGTAGCCCTTCGCCACCCGGTCCGCCGTCAGGCTCTGAAAGCCCTCCGGCCACTTCAGGCGGGTGCAAAAGCCCATCCACCAGGTATCACCCAACCAGAAGAAGGGGGTGCCGTCGGCGTGCTCCAGCGTGCGGCGTGAGGCGGCCACCCGCAGCCCGCCATGCACCAGCAACGGGTTGTCGCCCGCATACGGCCGGGCCTCTAGCGCCAGCGCCTGGGCGTGCAGGTCGACATTCGCCGCGTCGCTGCACTCCGTGCGCACCTGATACGTGCCCGGCTGGGGCGGCGCAAACCGCACCCGCCACTCGCCGCCGCCCGCCCAATAGGCCGACACGCGCCACTCGCCGCCCGCCCCGGTGATTACCGCGTCGAGTTCCACCGTGCCGAACGGGTCGGCATAGGCCTGGCCGGTGCGATAGCCCCACTCGCTGACTTCGTGCTGAATGCCAAACAGAGTCTTAGACACGCGCTCAATCTCCGACGCCCGGCGCGCTGCCGGCCGTGCGCTAGTGAATATGGGCGAAGCGCGAACAATAAGAGCGAAACCGCCGTTCGTCAAACGCCGGCCCGCGCTAGCCCCCCAATTAGTCGTTTGGATTGGGTATATTTCAGTTTAGGGGCAAAAACCCCCGGCCCGTCGGGGACAGCGCTAGGTGCTGGGTCAGGCTAATCCGCGCGCCTCGCCGCCGGGGTGATTGACTGACCGGCGCGCCTATCCCAACGGCCAGCGGGTTTACACGTCCCTGAGGGCCGCTGCCGTTTTGGGCCAGTCAGAAATTTTTACCAGGGGTGGGTGGGCTTGCCCACCTACCCCTGGTAAAAATTTCCTTCGGTCAGATA
>JBBRZY010000278.1:0-6575 GCA_038252885.1 Anaerolineales bacterium
CCACCACGCTCGGCGCCGCCCTGGTGCCGCCCGCCTTTTTGGTGTTCATGCTCGACGTGACCGGGCGCCGCCACTGGCTCACCCGCCGGGTCTACCTGGCGCTCGCCGTGACTTTCGGCGCCACCCTCCTCGCCAATTGGACCAACGCCTGGCATCACCTCTGGAATACCAACCCTGCCTACCAAATCCGCGACGGACTGCATATCGTCGTGCTGGCGAGCGGCCCGCTCTACTGGCTGCTCGGCCTGGTCTATGCCTACACCCTAATTCTGGCCAGCACTGCGTTGTTGGTCCATGCCTGGTGGCACGCCCGCGGCATCTACCGCAGCCAATACGGCCTGCTGTTGGTGGCCGTGGCCGTTGCCTTAGGCCCGAGCGTGCTGTCGGAGGCCGGCTGGACGCCCTGGCCTGACCTAGACCTGGCCCCGGTGGGACTGGCGATTTCCGGGCCGCTGCTGGCCTATGCGCTGTTCCACTATCGCCTGCTCGACCTGGTGCCGATCGCGCGCACGCTGTTGGTCGACATCATGCTCGATGCCGTCGTAGTCCTGGACCAGCAGCAGCGCGTCATCGACCTCAACCCGGCGGCGCTCAAACTGACCGGCTGGCAGGGCCGCTCGCCGCTGGGCGAGCCGGCCCACCGCTTGTTCGCTGCCTGGCCCGACCTGGTGAACCGCTATGCAGCCGCTTTAGAAGCTGAGGCGCAAGTCTACCTGGATGCGTACCGGACCCTGCATCTCAGCATTACCCCCTTGCACGATCCAAGCGGCGCTGCCCGCGGCCGGCTGATCGTGCTGCGCGACATCAGCGCGCAGAAACAAGCCGAACGCGACCTGCAGGCCGCGAATGCGGTGCTGCACACGCAACTGACGCAGATCGCCACGCTGCAACTCGAACTGCAAGCGCAAGCCATCCACGATGCCCTCACCGGCCTCTACAATCGCCGCTTCCTGGCCGAGCTCTTGCCGCGCGAACTCGCCCGGGCCGACCGCGACGCCCAGCCGCTCAGCGTTATTTTTATCGATCTAGATCATTTCAAAACGGTAAATGACACCTACGGCCATGCCGCCGGCGACCGGGTGCTGCAAGCGGTGGGCCAATTCCTGGCCCAGGCGGCGCGCGCCAGCGATGTCGTCTGTCGCTATGGGGGTGAGGAAATCATCATCGTCTGCCCGGGGATGACCCTGGCCGCCGCCGAGCAGCGCGCCAATCACTGGCGGCAGCGCCTGGCCGCCCTGGCGGTGGAGGTGACGGGCGCGGTCATTCACGTGACCATCTCGGCGGGGCTGGCGGCTTTTCCAGCGCATGGCGCGACCCCCGAGGCCCTCCTCCACGCCGCCGACGACGCGCTGTATGCGGCCAAGGCGGCCGGCCGCAACTGCGTGCGCACCGCCGCGTTGTCCCCTGACGCCTCGCCCGCCGCTTAACGCATACAGCGGGCGCTGCGCACCCCCGCCGCCGCCCCGCCCCCAGAACAGCTGGCGATCATGGCCTCGGACCGCCTACTGGCATCAACCGGGCGGCTCGGAAACGGCGGCTGATTTCCCATCCGGCCGAACCCACAGACCTACGTGCGCCGGCCGCATCGTCTCATCGGTCACCCGCACCAGGTGGGCTTCGAGCGTCGCCAAATCGGTCTCGGCCCGCGCATTGGCGCTGAAGGCGGCCAGCGTTTGGGCCGCGTTGTAGGTGCGGCGATCGAAGCGCCGGTCAATGAAGTTCTGCACCCGCCGGCGCAGCGGCCCGAACAATGCCGCGATCACCAGGGTCGAGACCACAATCGCAATTTGATTTTGCCCCTGGCCCGTCAGCGGACGCAGCAGGCCTTCTAAGATCACCACCAGGCCCAGATACACCCCCGCCAACAGCGCCGTCAGCACGGCATACAGCAGCGTGCGCCGAATGATGATGTTGATGTCGAACAACCGGTAACGCAAAATGGCGATGGCCAAACAGACGGGCAGCGCCAGCACCAACACCGCGGCCAAGTTGTCGGGCAACTGGTTGATGGCCGGGATGTAAATAGCCAACAGATAGGTCAACAGCGTCAGTCCGAGGCTTAGCCCAAACCCCAGCAGCACCCAACTGGCCTGCGCCCGCGCCACCGGCCCGGCGCGGGGCCCGTAGGCGTTCACCCCGGCCAACCCCAACGCCACGACCAGCAGCAGCAGTTCGGCCAGCAGCGCCACCAGCACCGGCGGCGTCCAGCCGGTCACCAGCGTGATCAGCAAGGCGACGAAGGCCGGCCCATACAGCAGGGCCACCACGCCTCGCGGCCAGCGCGCCCACGGCCACACCGGCAGCGGAAAGCTCAACACCAGCCAGATGATAGTCGGCCAAAACAGCCAACTCCAAAAGTTGGTCAGGAACAGCACCAGCATCACCAGCCCGGTCGGCGCTAGATACAGGCTGACGCTCGTCGTGGCCCAGCCGATCTTGACCACCGCCGCGTGGCTGACCATCGCGATCAGCAGCAGTTGGGCGGCCAGACTGCGCGGCCGGCGCCAGAAAACGATCAGCGCGATCAGCGGCCAGCTCCACTCGACCGGCCCGTCTTGGGCCGTGTGCGCCATGGCCCGCAGCACCCCAGCCCAATTAGCGGTGTGTAGTTCGACCGGCACCGTCAGCCTTTGGCCGCCGCGCTCCACGGTATAGACCACCGTCCCCCCCGCGCGCCAGGTGGCTAACGGCTTGGCCGCGTCGTGCAAGGAATACAAGATGGTCAGCGGCGCGTCGTTGACGGCCAATACCGCATCGCCCGCTTGCAGGGGCGTGGGCCAGTCGCCGTAAAAACTGGTCAAGCGGGGCGGGTCACTGTCGTAGAGCACCAGCCAGCCGTCGCCCGGGCGCAGCAGTACGGCGACCGTGCTGCCGACCATCACGGCGACGAACGCCAGCACGCCTAGCAAGATCAGCCAACTGGCGCGGTCAAAGTGCGTCTCTGAGGCCGGCGCCCCCGGGGGCAATTGGGTTTCCATCAACCCGACTCTACCAGATGCCCGTTACGGCAGCGTTACGGCCACAGATCCGTGCTCAGATACTTAAGCCCGGAATCGGAAAGCAGCACGGCGATGGTCTGCCCCGCGTGCGTCGTCGCCAGCAGTTGCATGGCCGCGGCCACGTTGGCCCCGGCCGAAAAGCCGGAGAACAAACCCTCCTCGCGCGCCAGGCGGCGGGTCATGCTGACGGCGTCGGCCTCGCTGACCTGCAAGTAGCCGTCAATGTGCTCAGGCCGCAGCAGCGGCAGGTGGGCCATGGCGTAGCCGCCGCCCTGAATGCGGTGATTGGGGTGCGTGATGGGCTGCCCGGCCAGCGGTGCCGCGCCCTCCGGCTCAACCACAAAACACTGGATGGCCGAGTTGTGTTCTTTAAGAGCGGCGGCGCAGCCCGCAAACGAGCCGCCCGTGCCGGCGAAGTCGCAAAAGGCGTCGAGCACGCCGCCCGACTGGCGAATGAGCTCCGGGCCGGTGTGCAGGTAGTGGGCGCGCGCGTTTCCGGCCAACTGAAACTGGTCGCAGCGATAGGCCCCGCGCTCGACCGCGATCCGCTGGGCGGCCACCTCCACCAGCGCCAGGTCGTCGCCCGACACCTGCCCCGGCTGCGAGCTGGGCCGTTGGTCCACCAACACCACCTCCGCCCCCAGCGCCCGCATCATGCGCGCCCGCTCCACCGAGTTGCCCTTCGACATCACCGCCACGAACGGATAGCCCTTGATGCCGCACACCAGCGCCAGCCCGGTGCCGGTGTTGCCGCTGGTGAGCTCGACCACGGTTTGGCCGGGCCGTAGCGCGCCGGAGGCCTCGGCCTCCTCGATCATCTGGCGGGCGATGCGGTCCTTCCTGGAGAAGCCGGGGTTGAGGTATTCCAGCTTAGCCAGCACGCGGCCGGGCAGCCCGCGCGTCAGCCGCGATAGCTCGACCAGCGGGGTGTTGCCGATGGCCTCGATGACCGAGGCCAGGGGGTGTTCGGGCTGCATCATTTGGGGTCTCCCGGCTTGGTGCGGCGAAGTTGAGCCGTCCCCGCCCAGTATAGCGCTGCCGCCGCCCTACCGATTCCTTTCGCTTGTCTCTACTTATTCTGGTCCGCATACGTCCACCACCACTGCGTCGCCAGCCCGCCCGCCAGCCCGGTGACCATCACAATCGTCACGCTCACCGGCAGCACCGTCGCCTTGTCCATCGCATACAGCCCCGGTACCGCCCACGGAAAGTAATCGGCCCAGCCCGCCAGGGTCAGCAGGTTGGCCGCCAGCAGCGTCAGCAGCATTACTCCAATCGGCAGCAGGTAGCCGCGCCCTACGCCGGCCAGGAACGCAAAGGGCAGCACTGTCACCAGCACCAGCGCCGCCGTCACTAGCGCGCGCCCCACGCCGGCCAGCAGCACGCCCACCGTCCCGCCCGGCAGTTGGATCAACGCCCCCATCGCCACGCTCGAAAGGCACATCGCCACCGCCAGCCCGGTCGCCCACACCGCCACCACCCCAAACTTCGCCAGCAGGATCGTGGCCCGCGCCACCGGCACCGCCAGCAAGTCTTTCACCGTGCCGTCGACAAACTCGCGGCCGAAGGTCCAACTGATGACCAGGCTGAACAGCCCCAGCCCTCCCGCCGCAATAAACATGCCGAAGAACTCCAGGTACGACCGCCAATCGGTCGCGCTGTACTTCACCAAATCGGCCTTGGCGCTGATCAGCCCCAGGTTCTGCGAGATTTCCGGGTTGCGTGCCACGAAGATCAAAAAGCCCAGGCCCAGCGGCAGGGCCAGCGACGCCAGCCCAGTCCACAGCGGCATCCCCGAGCGCACCGCCTTGCGCGCCTCCACCCATAGCATACTCGTCAGGTCAGACATTCGCGCCGCCTCCGTTCCCACCCACCAGCCGCAGGAAATACGGCTCCAGTTCTTCTTCTTCCACCAGCAAGTGCGTCGGCGCGTGGCCGGCCGCCACCAACTGCTGGTTCACCACCTCCGGCCGCGCCACGCTGGCCGCGTCGCTCAGCGTCAGCAGCCCATCGGCGCCCAACTCGGCCGGCTGCCCGGCCGCCAACAGTGCGCGCAGGGCCGCCGCGCCGTCGCGCGTGCGCACGGTCAGCCGGCGGCGGCGGTTGCGCTCCAGCGCCTCGATGTCCAACTCTTGCAGCAGCCGCCCCTGATGGATGATGCCGATGCGCTGCGCCAGCCGCGCCACCTCGGCCAGGATGTGGCTCGACATGAACACCGTCACGCCCTGCTCGCGCGTCAGCTCCAACAGCAGCGCGCGGATCTCCACGATGCCGGCCGGGTCGAGGCCGTTGGCGGGCTCGTCCAACAGCAGCAGCTTGGGCCGATGCAGCAGCGCCTTGGCCAACCCCAGCCGCTGGCCGTTGCCTTGCGACAGGTTGCCGGCCCGCCGATGCGCGTACTCGCCCAGCGCCAGCCGCTCGATGATGTCGGCCACGGCCGCTTTGGGCGTGCCCGGATGCAGACGGCGGGCCACTTCCAGGTTCTCGGCCACGGTCAGCTCGGGATAGCTGCGCGGCGTCTCGACCATGTAGCCCACCCCCGCCCACGGCTCGCGCCGGCCCGGCTGCACGCGCTGCCCCAGCACCGTGACGTGGCCCGTGGTTGGCTTGATCATGCCCAACAGCATGCGAATAGTGGTGGTCTTGCCCGCGCCGTTCAGGCCCAGGAAGGCGTAGACCTCGCCCTCGCCCACGCGCAGCGAAAGGCCCTCCACAGCCTTGACTTCGCCGTAGTGCTTGCCCAACGCTTCAGTCTCAATGATCCAGTTCATGGCAGTTAACTTTCTGCGACGGCCACCTCGCCTAAGCAGTAGGCCGTCACCAATTCCAGCAGGGTGTTGATGCTCGCGTCCATGCGGCTCGGCCCGAAGTCGTCGGCGTGCAGGCTGGCGAGCACTAGCGCGTACATCAGGCCGCTGATCTGTTCCGGCGAGGCCGTGAGGGCCAGGCCCGCGGCGCGGGCACGCGCAATCAACTCAGCCACAAACACCTGGTCGCTGTCCAGGTGGGCCTGGAGCTTCTCGGGCGGCACGCGCCGCAGCAACTGGTCGAAGTCGCCGCCGGAGGTGAATTGCAGCATGGGCGTGGTCCGCAGCCGCGCAAAGCCGGTCTGGAAGACCGCCAGCAGCCGCGCGCGCGGCGTCGGGCCGGGCCGGTCAACGGCGGCCAACATCTCAGCCCGGTAGCGCTGCTCAGCCTGCGCCGCCACCTCGAGGAACAGCGCCTCTTTGGATTCGTAGAACAAGTAGAACGCGCCCTTCGAAATTTTGGCCGCCGCCGCCAGGTCTTCAACGCTGGTCCTCTTCAGCCCGTGCGCCGAAAACTGCTTGTCGCCGGCCGCGATCAGCCGCCGGCGGATGAGGTCTTTCTCTTGCTCACTAAAGCCTTTGGGCATACGTTAGGCTCCTTTTGTGGCTATATGACTATATTGATTTTTTAGTCATATAGATGATATGACGGAATTTGGGCTTGTCAAGCAAGTGCGGAGTGGCGGGGTCAGCGCTAAGCGCTGGGTCGGGCTAATCCGCGCCCTCGTCCGCGCGCCTCGCCGCCGGGGTGTTTGACTGACCGGCGCGC